>JAKOSX010000009.1 GCA_029776595.1 Bacillota bacterium
AGAATATGGGTTTCCAAACCACCCATAACCAGACGATCAGCCAAAATTGCAATCTTCATCTTAGCTCCTGCAGTTTGGTGGATTCGTACGTATTAATATAACTTATGTGTCTTTCGAAACAACCGTGTTATTCTACGAACACAACCCTTTGGTCCGTCAGCATTTAAATCCGGAACCGCTCCCTAAGGATTTCCCGGATTTCCTGGCAACGGACCTCCCATGAATTGGCCCGGGCTATAGCACGGGCTTTTACGGCCAATTCCAGCCGTTTCTCCGGACTGTTGACCCATTCCAGCGCCTGCCGACATTGGTCTTCAAATTCGGCATGGCCGTTTCCGACCCAAATCACCCCCGGCACCCGAGGAACTTCAGGTAACGCCGTGGATATCACCGCTTTCCCTGCGGCGAGATATTCCCATAATTTGATGGGATTGGCATGTTCCGTGGTTTGATTGCGCACAAACGGGATCAGCATCACATCCATACATGCCAGATACCACGGCAACACTTTGTAATCCCGAATTCCCATCCAATAGATGTTCGGTTCCTGAGGCAGCTCAATCCCATGTTGCTGGGGACCAATCATCACCAAGTGCCATTCCGGATGATTGGCGGCTAACTGGCTAAGCAGCCCGTAATCCAGCCATTCATACGCCGCTCCGATGAAGCCCAGGCGCGGCCTGGCGATATGTTTCAAATCCGGAGGATCATTGACCCCAAAATGTTCGGCTTTGGCAAAATGTCCATAATCCGCCGCATTGGGTATCAAATAGGTCAATGCATTCAGCTGACGGCGTTTTTCATACAATGTCCGAGCGGACGTGAAAACCACCTGGGCTTTACACAAAAGCTCCTTCTCCCACAAATGCGTATCCGGATGGGCCCAGCTAAAAGAGGCAAAACTGTCGACACAGTCATAGACCACACCCATCTCCCGAAGATGGCCCACCAAAGGGACGGCAGCCAAATTGTAAATCCAAAGCAGCGGCGGATCATGCCATCCCAAATAGGTTAAGGTCCGTTTAATCTGGTCCGCGATCATCAACCGGTACGGTTCAGAACTTCCGGCACAATGATACGGGGCCAAAATTTTCAACGACGGATGAATTGTCGTTATCCGATGGGCCAAATTAGGCAATTGCCCGCCGGTGGGTTTTTTCAACTCTTCCTCCGTCACCTGGGCCGGAGGATCCACAAACAAAATATTATAAAAACTGCTCAGTCTGGACATGATCTGCTGCGGCCGTTGCCAGAGAAAATGCCAGTGGGTTGAGGAAATGCACACAATCACCTTTTTCGATGTCCGCTGAGAGTGGGAAACGATCAACGTGGACAACCTGTTCACCTCTTTTAAAGGGACTGTACGGCACTGACGATCTGCCATGCCCTGGACGCATAGGTATGTTTGGCATAAACATGAGCCTGGGCTTTTTTCGCTATGAGCTTCCGTTTATGCTCCGGCATCCGCAGAATCCGCTGTACCGTCAGCAGGGTTTCGTGGGTATTGTGAACTTGAAAGATATTGTCTTTAAACAAATATTCCTGGGCTTTGGTATAATGACCCAAATAGACGCCTCCACCGCAGCCCAACACTTCAAAGGGGCGCATGGAGGTTTGAGTTTTCGAACTGTCATCGCAATTCATCCCCAACACGATCTTGGCCGAACTGTAGACATCCGGCAACAACTCGTAAGGAAGGATACCTCCGTATACACGAGGGTATTGAGAAAGATTCACCGGACGTGCGGTATCGTCCCACCAAATCCCCCAAATCTTAATGTCATACCCTCGTTCCACCAAAGGCATGATGAACCATTGGGCCTCTTCATAGCGGGACGAGTAATTGCTGGCCACCAAGACCAAATCGTGTTGATACGCGGGATTGACGCCCGTAAAACGATGAAAATAAGGATTACAGGCAAACAAAAGCAATTCCGCTTTCTTTCCCAACCGTTCATAGGTGGGGATACACTCTATCGTCGTCGTGAAAATATAATCCGCCCGCGGCGCAAAGGTTTGGACAGTCAAATCGGTACAGACCGGATCTTCAATGGCCCAATACAACTGAGGCACGCCATATTTCCGGGCCACCCTGTCGATGACCTCCGGTTCAATCCGGGGATGGCCTTCAGTGAATAAAGCATCCGGCCGAAAACTCTCCATGGCGCGGGACAGCCGGACTTCCTGCTCTTCCGGGGCTATCCCCCACAATTGTTCTTCGCCTTTCATGACTTTGGCTTGATGGCCGATTTGCTCAATGCCTGCCGCAACACCGTATTTGATCAACGGTGCGTCATTGGTAAACAAAATCCGCATGACATGACGAACCCCCATCTTAAAATAAAAGACTTTCGCTCTATTCTATTCGAAATGCAGGAAAAAGGGACGAAAGGACTAAGGTTAAACACCGGAAGTCGAAATCCGATACATAGCGCACAGTGCACAGCTTGTTAAAGGGAAAAGGGTTAAATTAGAAGACAGAATGTAGAAAACAGAAGTCAGAAGAAAACTCAAGCTATACTCATGCCTTGTGGACTCATGTACTTTGAACTGTTTACTGTACACTTATACACTCCACATTCCTGCACTCTCCCAACGGTGAGAGACGTCAGAGCCCAACACTTTAGTTAAAACTTACTGGGATTTGATATCTGTGCACTGTGAACTGTGAACCCCGATAAAAGGTCAACTCATTCCCTCACATCTCATGCCTAAATCAATACCGTGCGCTGTAAACTGTGTAATGTGACCTAAATAAAAAAAGAGGCCGATCGGCGATCAGCCTCTGCTTTGTCAGGTTTAGAGTATTTCGACGTCGGTCACGACTTGCACCGGGACTGGGTTGGGATTCCCATCATTCACCACATCTAAAAGTAAGACCTGGCGGGTGACATTGCCGATACCGGGACCGGAGACGTCGGTTACCACATCGAATTCCTGCAGCTCGATCTGGCCGTTGGGCAAGAGGACAAAGGCTCTCACCCGCACTTTGGACTGGACGATGCCGGGGCCGGAAACATTGGTGACCACTGTCACCCGTTGGCCCGGAGCAGACTCGCCCTGAACCGTGGCCCGCAGTACGATGTTTTGAATGACCCGTTCA
>JAKOSX010000098.1 GCA_029776595.1 Bacillota bacterium
AGGACGGGAAACCGGTACAACCGGTACAGGCGGCCAAAGTTCCGGTGCAAAGCGGGCCGTATCAACTGCCGTCCGTGGACTTGATAGAGCCTCGGGGGAAACTCAAAAAGAACATCCGGAGTATGGATCAGTCGCGGCAGTTGGAAGAAACGTTGGCTCAGTTCGGGGTCCAGGCCAAAGTCATTGAAGTTCACCATGGGCCGGTGATAACCCGTTACGATCTTCAGCCTGCGCCCGGTGTCAAAGTAAGCCGCATCGTCAATCTTACCGATGACTTGGCATTGGCCCTGGCGGCGCGGGGATTGCGTTTGGAAGCGCCTATTCCCGGAAAATCGGCCATCGGTATCGAAGTACCCAACAAAGAAAGCCAAATTGTGTCATTCCGCGATATGCTGGAGTCGAAGGCGTTCTGGGAAACCGGAAAACTGTCGGTGGCTTTGGGCATGGATATCGCCGGTGAAGTGGTCATGGCGGATTTGGGGAAAATGCCGCATTTATTGGTGGCCGGAGCCACCGGTTCCGGAAAGAGTGTCTGCGTGAATACTATCATTATGAGCATACTATTTAAGGCGTTTCCCAATGAAGTCAAATTCATCATGATCGACCCGAAGATGGTTGAATTGTCGATATATAATGGCATTCCGCACTTGATGGCGCCGGTGGTCACCGAGGCCAAAAAGGCGGCCGGCGTGTTAAAATTGGTCGTCGATGAGATGGAGCGGCGTTATAAAATGTTCGCCGAAGTCCGGGTTCGGGATATCCAAAAATACAATGACCAATTGCCTGAAAGCGAAGAGCCGCTGCCTTATATCGTGGTGATTATCGATGAATTAGCGGATTTAATGATGGTAGCTCCGGTGGAGGTGGAGGATTCCATCTGCCGGATTGCGCAGATGGCACGGGCTACCGGGATTCATCTCGTCATTGCCACTCAGCGGCCTTCGGTGGACGTCATTACCGGATTGATCAAAGCCAATGTGCCGTCCCGGATTGCCTTTGCCGTTTCTTCCCAGATCGATTCCAGGACCATCTTGGATACGGTTGGCGCTGAGCGGTTGTTAGGCCGCGGCGATATGTTGTTCTCGCCGGTAGGCTCCATGAAACCCCGCCGGATTCAAGGAGCCCTGGTGGTGGATAAAGATATTGAAGCCGTGATCGAACATTGGAAGAATCAGGGGCAACCGGAATACCAGGAGAAGTTCCTCAATATTCCCGATCGGGCCGAACGCGTCATGGACGAAGAAGAGGACGACCTTTTTTGGGATGCGGTCCGGATCGTCGTAGAGCACGGCCAGGCTTCGGCTTCGATTTTACAACGCCGGCTCCGGGTGGGCTATACCCGGGCGGCTCGTTTGGTTGATATGATGGAAGCCAAGGGATTGATCGGTGCCTACGAGGGAAGCAAACCCCGGGAAGTATATATTACCGCCAGACAAATGGAAGAACTACGAAACAAAAGCCAGAATTAGTCAGAGGATACCGGCAGGAACTTTAGTGGAAGACACGAATATATAAAATTATATAAAATGACTATGATTGGGGAGGTGTCTCAGTGAAAGAGATCGGAGAGTGCCTCCGGAAAGCCAGAGAAGAGAAAGAGCTTTCGCTGAAGGATATTCAGGAGATTACCAAAATTCGCCTGCAATATCTGGAAGCTATGGAAGAAGGAAATTTTGAGGCCATTCCCGGAGAAGTTTACAGAAAAGGGTTCTTGGTCAATTTTGCGAATGCCGTCGGGCTTGACGGGCAACAACTATTGGAAAGATATTATCAGATTAAGAACGAACTTCCTCCTTCCATACAACCGGTGACTGACAAGGAAAAAAAGGAAATCACCCGGGGGTCGGCAGAAAACGCCAAACGCCAAACAAAACGGTTCCGCCTGAAAAACAAAGCCAATTTCTGGGCAGGAATCGCCATTATCATTTTTATTGTTGTGTCTCTGTGTCTGATTGTGCCGCTTTTGAATGTGGGTTCCGATAGTTCGGGCGATGCTCAGGATATCTCCAGGGCAACGGAGGCCCGATCCACTGTTGGCGAAGACAACGGAAACCGGGAAGATCAGTCCGCGGACGAGAAGACCAATGTTCCGGAAGAAATGGTAAACACTCAGGTCTTTCCGGCACCGATTACCGTTTATGCCGAATTCACGGAGAATGTCTGGGTAAGAGTCAAGGCTGACGGAAAATATATTTACATGGACAACGGAGTAACATTTACCAAGGATTCTCCGAAGCAAGTATGGACTGCTCAGGAAAGCTTGGAGATACGTGTAGGAAACTCCGGCGGTATCAAGCTGACCTTCAACGGCAAGGAAGTTGACGTTCTTGGGAAGCATGGGGTTTCGCAGACGTATCGATTTACACCGGAAGGTTTGGTTGCGCCGTAAGGCGCTTTTTTTCAGAGAAAATACTTGGATTGGATTTTTGGAAAATCTCTCTCTAAAAGAGGGAAAATAAGTTTAAGGCAGAAATTATGAGATTACTATATGAGTGAGTCTGGTGGGTTAAAGTGATTCAGAACGGGAACGCTGAATTGATTCAGGAAATCAAAGAAAAAAATGATATTGTTTCCGTCGTCTCCGAATATGTCACTTTACGGCGTACCGGACGATCGTATACCGGTTTATGCCCGTTTCATTCAGAGAAAACGCCGTCTTTCAATGTCAATCAGGCCAAACAATTTTTTTATTGTTTTGGGTGCGGAACCGGCGGCGATGTCATCAGTTTTCTGATGAAAATCGAGAATATCGAATTTATCGAGGCTGCCCGGCGACTTGCCGACCGCGCAGGGATTCCTTGGCCGGAGCGGACGGTGGATGAAAGCCAACGCGAAAAAGAAGAATTGTACAAGATAAACCGATTAGCTGCGCTTTACTATCACCAATGTCTGCTTAAAACCGACTCCGGTCGGGTTGCCCGGGAGTATCTTGAAAAAAGAGGCATTAGATCGGAAATTTGGAGTAAATTTTATTTAGGATATGCTGCTCCGGGATGGCATCATTTAACCCATGTCCTGCGGCGTAAAGGCGTCCGGTTGGAATTGGCGGAAAATCTTGGACTGGTCAGTCTGGGGGAAAACGGTTTTTATGACCGTTTTCGGGAACGGCTGATTTTTCCCATTGCGGATGCTCGGGGCAATATTTGCGGGTTCGGAGGGCGGGTTTTTGACAATAGCCATCCCAAATATTTAAATTCCCCAGATACTGTCCTTTTCCATAAAGGATATAATCTGTATGGTTTAGATCTGGCCAAAGAGGCCATCCGTAAATCGGGCTATGCTATTATCGTGGAAGGATATATGGACGTGATCCAGGCCCATCAGGGAGGATTTTGCCAAACCGTGGCTTCCCTGGGAACGGCGTTAACGGCCGAACAGGCCAAGATCATCAAACGCTATGCCAATCAAGTGGTTTTGGCGTATGACGCGGATGCAGCCGGACAGAACGCAACCGTTAAAGGGATGAATATCTTGCGTGAAAACGGTTTGGAGGTCAAGATCTTAATCATGCCTGAGGGGCATGATCCGGATTCCTTCATTCGTACTTTCGGTGCGGGAGCGTTTGGAGAGTTATTGGCGGATACCGTTGATTTATTGGATTTTATGATCCGTTTGGCAGTGCGGACCCATGATATATCCACTCCGGCCGGCAAAGCCGCTGTCATTCACGAGCTGCTGCCTTATTTAGCGGCGCTGGACAGCGTCATCGTCCGTGAGGAATATGTGCGAAAATTGTCCCGGGAGATCGGGATCACCGAGACTGCCATCCAGGAGGAATTTCGCCGTTGGGTCCAAAATCAAAGGAAAAAAAATCAAAATTTGGATAGGAATAATGATAATAGTTATACTAAAGTAACAAGTGAGAATAATAGGCCATATGCTGGTTTTGTGGACCCTGGCCAACTCACTCCTTTAAAAAAAGCAATTTTTGAAACAGAAAAGGAACTTTTACAATTTGCTTTGCAGGAATATGACAAATTTGCGCGAATTAAAGAAAAATTACTAGCTCAAACCTTTTCCTTTGATATATGGCAGCGCCTTTGGGATGATCTTCTGGCCAAAAATCCTGACCCTCAAACGTTTCAAACCATATGCGAAGAAATCGGCAGCGGGTTTCGGGAAGTGGTGGTCTCTCTTTTGGCCGAGGCTGAGGTGAAAGAGATCAAAACCGAAGATATAGACGGTATTTTTCAACGGTTGGAGATGTTGCGCCTGAAAGAGAGGATTCAGCTTTTGACGCAACAGATATCCAGCGGAAAGGATGAAGCTTTCCATCCGTTGACGGAAGAAGCCCTCAAGGAAAAGATCATCGAGTTTACGCAGTTAAAAAAGCGGCTGCAGCGGGATTTCCCCAATTTTGCCGGCGAACTGTAAATTGTCAATAATAAAAGTTTTATATAATTCTAATTACGATGGAACAATAAGAATTATTGCTCCTATTCCTGGAAGGATGGTAAAAAAACTTTGAGTAACGGAAAAACCTTGCCAAATATTGAAGGTATTAATGAACTCATCTCTAAAGGCAAGCGAAAAGGAATGCTTTCCTATCGGGAAATCATGGATAGTCTGGAACAAATTGATCTGACCAATGATCAGATCGAGGAGGTATACGAGACTTTAGCCACGCATGGCATTGAGATTATTCCCGATACCAGCGAAGAGATCTTGGATGATGTCGACGATGGCTTCCGTCCGGAACATGAGGAAGATATCGAGCTGGATTTGACCATTCCCGAAGGAATTGCCTTGGATGACCCGGTTCGGATGTACCTGAAAGAAATTGGAAGGGTGCCATTGTTGTCTGCAACCGAGGAAATCGAATTGGCCCGCCGGGTCGAAGCCGGGGATGAGGCAGCGAAGCGCCGCTTGGCAGAAGCCAATTTGCGGCTGGTGGTTAGTATTGCCAAACGCTATGTCGGTCGCGGGATGTTGTTCCTGGATTTGATACAGGAAGGGAATTTGGGACTGATCAAAGCGGTGGAGAAGTTCGATTACCGTAAAGGCTATAAATTCAGTACCTATGCCACGTGGTGGATTCGTCAGGCCATCACCCGGGCCATCGCCGATCAAGCCCGTACCATCCGGATTCCCGTGCATATGGTGGAGACCATAAACAAATTAATTCGGGTCAGCCGTCAATTACTCCAAAGTTTGGGCAGAGAACCTTCAGCGGAGGAGATTGCGGAAGAGATGGAAATGAGCCCCGAACGGGTTCGGGAAATCATCAAAATCGCTCAGGAACCGGTTTCCCTGGAAACGCCCATCGGGGAAGAAGAAGACAGCCATTTGGGCGATTTTATCGAAGATCAGGATGCACCGGCTCCGGCAGAGGCGGCTTCGTTCCGCCTGTTGAAAGAGCAATTGGAAGACGTGTTGAACACCTTGACGCCCCGCGAGGAAAAGGTGTTGCGTTTGCGATTCGGATTGGACGACGGACGGGCCCGGACCCTGGAAGAAGTGGGACAGATCTTCAATGTCACCCGGGAGCGGATTCGGCAAATCGAAGCGAAGGCATTGCGCAAACTCCGCCACCCCAGCCGGAGCAAAAAATTGAAAGATTTTCTCGATTAAATTGTAGTTGATGTTTATACTGAAAATATGTATAATATTTTATGTTACGTTTTGGGCCCATAGCTCAGCGGTAGAGCAGTCGGCTCATAACCGATCGGTCCTTGGTTCGAACCCAAGTGGGCCCACCAATACGTTCATATGTTCGAAGCGGAAGTGGGAAAAATCCCACTTTTTTATTTTATGGGATAAGTAGGCGCCTCAAATGAATAAAATGAGAGTGGTCGTGACGGCAAGGAGGATTCGACATATACGGCAGCGAATTTACACCATGATCTTGAATGATAGGGGGAAGTCCTTTGCCGACCTTGCAGCAATTAATGCAGGTGATCGATAAATTTGCGCCGTGGGAATTGGCGGAATCATGGGATAATTCCGGCTTACAGCTGGGTAACCCGGAACGTTCTGTCCACAAGGTCATGCTGGCTGTCGACTTTAACCAGCAGGTGTTGGATGAAGGTCTGACTCATGGGGTGGACGGTTATATTGTGCATCATCCTTTTTTATTTAAACCGTTGAAACGTTTGAACCTGTCCACGCCCAGCGGCCGGCTGGCGGAAGCATTGATTCGGCAAGGCCAATTCCTGGTGTCTGCTCATACCAATGTGGATAAAGCGGCCGGAGGCATCAATCATTATCTTGCACAAATGCTTGAACTCAGCCATATTGAAACTTTGGAAGCGTCAATGGTTTCATCCCGTAAAATTGTGACCTTTGTCCCTACGAACGATTGTCAGCGTTTACGGGAAGTCATGGCCCAAGCCGGTGCAGGCGTAATCGGCGACTATACCCATTGCTCTTTTACGGTGGAAGGGAACGGTAGTTTCCTCCCGGGCCAATCAGCGCATCCTGCCGTCGGAAGCCGCGGAAGACTGGAGACGGTTCCGGAAATACGCTTGGAGATGATTGCTCCTTCTTCCCGGGTTTCAGCGGTGATTAAAGCCATCTATGCTCACCATCCCTATGAAGAACCGGCGATTGACATTTATCCCATGGATCAGCCGACCCGGCACGGCTTGGGAAGAATCGGAAAACTGGATTCCCCTCAGTCGTTGGGCGTCTTTTGTCAAAGAATCAAACGCCTTTTTCATCTCAATTCGCTGAAAATGTCGGGTGATCCGGAAAAGTTGGTTCGAACCGTAGCCGTTTGTTCCGGAAGCGGAAAAAGCCTCTTGCCGCAGGTGATGGCCAAACGCGCCGACGTATACGTTACCGCCGACCTGGCCTATCATGATTATCTTGAAGCCCAGGAAAACGGCTTAGCTCTGGTCGACATCGGCCATTGGACCAGCGAACAAGTATTTGTCGACGTGATAACCGATCTTTTGAAAAATTCCTTCCCACCTGAAGAACTTCAGATTGTCAAGTGCACCACGATACAGGGGGATCCATATCGTTATCTTTAATATTCGTTTCGATGGAAACGATCCGGGAGGTACGTGGGCATGGAGAAAAAATGCGAGATTTGCGGGAATCCGATTCCCAAAGAAAGGGTGGAGATTTTACCTCAGACCAAACGATGTGTCGATTGTTCCCGAGCCAAAGGGACGGATTTTTTCGCCAAGCGGACCGAAGTCGGTATGGACATTGATACCTACAAAGACTTGATCGGAGCCATTCGCAGCTAATCATAACCGCTTGGATATTAATGAGGAGGAAATATGGCCGTTATATCTGCATTATTCCGGGTTCAGCAAATCGAAACCAGGTTAAATGAGCTCGACCAAACGGAACGGGAGCTAGGCCGGGATGCTAATGTGTCGGCGTTGGAGGAAATGGCGAAGGAGCTTCGTTCCCGGTTGGCTTCCAGATCCCAACAGGCCTCCGAAAACCAAAAACGCCAAAAGGAACTGGAACTGGAATGTGAGCGTTGCCTTGAACATCGCCGCCAGGAAGAAACCTTATTATACAGTGGAAAAATTTCCAATCCTCGGGAATTGGAACAAATTCAGCAGAAGATGAATGAATACCGCCAGCTCCAAGAGAGGCTGGAAACGGAGATTTTAAACCTTTTGGAGAATGATGAAAAGCTCAAGGCGGAGTTGGACGCTTTGGAAGCCCGTTTATCGACATGTTTAAAAGAGTTGGAATCCAGACGGAAAAGTATTCAGGAAAAGAAGTTGGAGCTGCATCTGGAACGGGAACAGCTTCAGACCGAACGCGAAAAGCTTTTACCCTAGATACCGGAAGACTGGTTGGTCCGTTATCGTAAGATCGCCGACACGCATCGCGGTATCGGGATTGCCCAGTTGAAGAGAAATGTGTGCGGTGCTTGTCATGTCAGCGTATCCGACTCACTGCTGAAAGCGGTGAAACATGGCGACGATCGTTTGTACTTTTGTGAAAATTGCGGCCGTATCCTTTATTATTGAAGGGAATTATTGCATTTGACAACGGAAGGAATGGCATGTTAAACTATATATCCAATTGAATGAAGTTTAACTGTCTCGGGTAACCGCAAGCGATATGCTTGAGGAAAGTCCGAGCTCCACAGGGCAGGATGCTGGATAACGTCCAGGGGGGGCGACCCCACGGAAAGTGCCACAGAAAAGGAAACGCCGATTATTGGAATTTTTCCAATAAGGCAAAGCTGAAAAGGTGCGGTAAGAGCGCACCAGCGGTCGAGGAATCGGC
>JAKOSX010000099.1 GCA_029776595.1 Bacillota bacterium
CATGCCAAAATAACACGGTCCCAAATTCACGTCATATTTTGCGGAAATCTCCCGTGCAGCCTCAGCCTGTTTCATGATATGGGGAACTCCGTCCGGACTCATAACCACCCGTTTTAACCGGGCCTGGCGTAACTTTAAACGTATTCTTTTTTCCGTCATTCCGTTTTTCATCACCACAGTATCAACCCTTTGCAATGAATAATAAAACTATCTTTTAAATTTAAAATAACAATTATTTACATTTTTGATGAGTCCACTTTTTTGTACTCCACAAAAGCAAAAAGTACCATAAATTATGGTACTTTTTACATTTATTGGATAATTAAATTTTCTTCTGATGAATTTAAATCGAAATTGCCCGATTAGCAAAATTGAATATGATTCCGCCTAATCTTCTTCAAAAGTTCTTTGGTGGAAAATACCTCGAATTTGATTAAAATCTGTTTTACTTGTTTTTTGATGGTTGCATTGGATTTATACAGTTTCTCGCTGATTTCCCGTTGATTCAGCCCTAAGCTCAGCAATTCAAATACATCCCGTTCCGCCTGCGTCAAGCGGCTTTTCAACAATTCCAACTGCAACTCCCGAAATTTGTTGACGATGATGTCCATGGGATATTTATCGCCCTGCAACCAACTTTCAATCCATTTTAACTCCATGGCAATATTTTTCTTAAAAAGGTACCCGTCCGCACCGGCCCAAATACTCTCGGCGATGCATTCTTCCCTGTCATCGTCGGATACCACGATAATTTTTACCGTAGGGTTAATCTCCCGAATTTCACCGATAACTTGAATTCCCAAGTCCGGAAAGCATTCATCCGGTTCTTCTTCGTCCAAATGAATATCCATCAGGATCAAATCGATGGATTTGTCTTTTAGGCCGGTCAGAAGCTGCTGGCTGGATGTTGCCAGCGATTCCACGGTCATCACCGGATAATGGCTGATCTCCTCAATCAACCGGTTTAAATACTGGATGTCTTTATCCACAAGCATCACTCGTGCCGGTTGCATTGCAAAACCTCCACCTGATATTTATTTTGTCAAAAACATTTTTTATCTTAATTCAGATGTAAAATTTTGTCAACATTATCCGGACCAGTTTTTATATTAAGTTAATATTATTTTACAATTACCCCAATCGTTGCCTTTTGTTGTATAATAAATAAAAATATTTTAATAAAATTTCCGGAAATGTTGGAAATTTTTTTACCTCGACTGCAACACCTCACGCCGATTTTATGATATAATAATGCATACTTTGAGTTTGAAAAATAATTATACCCATCACAACTATTAGGATGTATGTCAATTGAAGAAGCAAAAGCAAAATCAAAACCTGGAAAATCTGATTGCGGCAAGCCGGAAAAAACTCCAAGATCTCTGGAATGAACGGGGCTATACCGACGCAGACGTCCTTAAAGCCAGCATCGAACTGGATCATTTGTTAAACCGTTACCAAAAACAAAAAGGACAGTCATCCCGTCCTCTTCAAAAATAGCGTTCATAGTCAACGGTCCGCTCAACCGGCAACCGTTGGACGATAGCAAATTCTTACCTCCCTTTAACCGCTTCACCATGCCCAAGCGTTTAATATTTAAACCGCTTTCCGTCAATGATGATTTGGGTGACAGCGGCTGCTCCGTTATCCTTCACCTTAATCTCCACCAAAACCGGTTTTTCGGATCTCCGGAACAACTCTTCCACGTGATGCCTGCGGCTCTCCGGCAGATAATACCGGTTGATGCCATAGTCCAACCAGCCGTATCGATAATACCCCCCTATCACCGCTTCATCCGGTTTCAATGCTTTCGGAAGCTCGGCCGACACCGTCTTCGGCTGCCATATGCCGTTCCCGTCAGGCGACAATATCACATAATACTTCCGTTCTGCCTTAAAATCCGTCTTTTCCGGCAGATTGTCAGGGTCGGAGATCCGGTAACGAAGATCCATATAATAACCGCGAAAAATATCATACGGGTCGTACGGCAGCGTTTCCAAAACAACGGTTTTCCCATGCACGAGAATGCTCCAACGCGGTACCACGATGAGCAACAACAGAAATAACTGCAACGATACGGCACCTACAAACCCCCAGGTTTTACGCTGCATCTTTCAACACCTTCTTCCGCTTTTTCTCAAAAAGCATTCCACCATATATCAAGCCAACACCGGCAAGAATAAAAGCAACCGATTTCCAAAGCAAGCCCGTATCATATTCAAAGAATCGGCTGACCACGATGAGGATGAGTAGCGCCAGCCCCATCCAGAAATAGCGCCGATCCAACGCGGACAAACCTTTCCAAAACAGATAAGCGCCAAACAGAACGACAAAAGCGTTCATCACCGCAACTCCCGCAAACGCCGCCCAGCGGCCGTCCGGCAACAACCCCACAACCGTACACACAACGACGTAAAAACATACCATAAGATAATCCGTCGTCCGCGTCTTCGTCCCACTCCGGCGATAGCCGACGGCCAGCATTACCGCGGCTCCAAGCCATAATGCAGCCCAAACCGCCGTTCCGTTCCACGCTGGCCAACGCACGTTCTTTTCAACCATCCCTTTGATGACCTCATAATATGTTAATCCATAGCCAAGGAAACTTAAGAGAATCGCGCTCCAAACCTTACTGTCATCCCCGAAATCTTCTTTCCCTTTGACACGCATCAGATCACCGTATCCCCAAAAGCCGAGGGCTACGGCTGAAAGTGCGGATACCAGCCAAAAAGGACTAAAGTCTTCACCAAGACGCACGAGAAAAGCGAAGAGGCCGATCACCCAAGCAGCCGCCAATCCGGCATGGGTCCCGCGGGAATGGCAACGATAGGCATAAGGCAAGACAACCGCAGGCAACACGGCCAAATATATGGCGCCGTGAGACGGAACCCTCGCGAAAATAATGAACCAGCACAACGAGGCAATGAGAGCCATCAAGAAATGCGGCGTACTTTGGACGGCATACCCGACAGCCAGCGTTCCGAGAGACCAAAACAGCAATCCATAATAGTATTCTCCGGGAAGGTGAAAAATTTGGCCAATCAAGGCAATATCCGCCCCGAAGATCAAAGTCCCAAGGATAATCAGCGCATGCCCCAGATACGGGGAGGAGTTTTTCACCTTCCAAAGACGATATCCCGCAGTATGCGACCCCAGCATCGCCAAAGTGATCAGGATCCACTTGCCGTGCTTCGGGATAAGCTCCCAATGGGCCGCCACAAAAGCGACAACCCCCAAAGCGATGAGCGCTGCTCCAAACATAAACAAGGTTTTTAACAGGGTTTCCCGGGACTCCTCAACCAACCGATCCAATTGATATTTCCTTTCCAGCTGTGTCGCTTGTTCCGGACTGATGATCCCGTCCTCCACCCAACCGGGAAGCTCCACAGCCAACATTTGGCGGAAGTTCCGCTTTGAACGGCTGATACCGTACAGAGCTGCGATAATCAGAACCAACCCTACAAATGAAAATGAAACCAACCGACTCACCCCCCGTTTCAATCGGACTGATGGTTATATTATATTTTTCCCCGGGATTACCTTCTTTTCCCATTGCATGTTCAGGTTTTTTACCGCGGATAACGGCAAAACTATACTGTCTTAGCATCCATTGAAGGAGGTTTTGCGTTGGAAACATCCCCCACTACGACGTTGTCCAAGCCGGAACCGGAAACCGCGTTGCCCGATTTCACTCCGGTGTTTCAGTCCGGCAATGCCTTTTCTGATTTTTTGCTCAAAATGCGCCGTAAAGAGTGGGATTCCTGGGAAGCATTTCTCCTGCATCGTCAAGGGATCGAGTTAACCCTCAGCCGCGGTTTTGAAGATCTGCTGGTTCTCAGCCATCTTCAGGAACACTGGCGCAAAAACGGATTTGTGCTTTACCCCCATCAAATTGAGACCGTCAAAAAGGTCATCTCCGAAATGCGCGGCCGGGCCATTCTTGCCGACGAAGTGGGCCTGGGAAAAACCATCGAAGCCGCCATGATCCTAAAAGAATATATGCTGCGCGGCCTGGTCAAACGGTTTTTAATCCTGACCCCGGCAGCCCTTTGCCGCCAGTGGGAAGCCGAATTGCGGGAGAAATTCGAGATACATACGCTCATCGCCAACCGGGAATGGGAATGGGCTAACTACGACCAGATCATCGCCTCGCTGGATACGGCAAAAAAAGAATGTCATCGCAATGAAATTCTCAAAAACTATTATGATATGGTGATCGTGGATGAAGCCCATAAACTGAAAAGCGACAAAACCCAGAACTTCCAGTTCGTCAACAGCATTCAAAAGAAATACTTCCTGCTCTTGTCGGCCACTCCGCTTCAAAACGACCTGAAAGAACTCTTCAATATGATCTCCCTGCTCCGACCGGGGCAATTGGGCAGTTACCGGAGCTTCAAAAAGAATTATATTGCCGATAAACGCAAACCCAAAAATGCCGGCGAGCTGAAAGGCCTTCTCAGCGGTGTAATGATCCGCAACAAACACGGCGCCCATATCGGTTTCACCAAGCGAAACGTCCAAAATATCCCGATTACCCTCTCTCCTCTGGAACGGGAGATGTACGACCGGACCACTGACTTTATCCGGCGCTGTCTTCGAAACGGACCGGCCGGCATGAGCGCCCTTCCGTTGCTCACTCTGCAACGGGAGATTTGCTCCAGCACTTTCGCAGCGGTACTCACCCTCTACAAGCTGGCTCATAAGATTTTAATGGATGAAGAACAGCAGCAGGAAGCCGTCAGCCTGTTGAAACTGGCGCAACAGATTAAAAATAACGCCAAAATGGCGGTAGTCGAAGAATTGATCCGCAAAACCCCGGAAAAAGTCATCGTATTCACCGAATTTCTGGCGACCCAGAGCTATATCCGGACCCGCCTGGAACAGGCCGGGTTTCTCACTCTGGCCTTTGACGGAAGTTTGTCCGCATCCAAGAAAGAATTTACCAAATATCAGTTTAAAGAATTACCCCAATACCGGGTGCTTGTCTGTACCGAATCCGGCGGCGAAGGAATTAACCTGCAATTTTGCAATACCATGATCAACTACGACCTGCCCTGGAATCCGATGCGTCTGGAACAGCGGATTGGCCGGATTCACCGGTTGGGACAGACCCGGGACGTTTACGTCTACAACCTGTCCATCAAAGATACCGTCGAGGAGCATCTCCTGCGTCTCCTGGACGAAAAGGTCAAAATGTTCCATACCGTCATTGGCGAAAGCGAACGGGTCATCGGCAAACTGTGCCGCGGCAAAAGCCTGGAATCCCGCATTATGGAACTGGTATTTCAGGCAGACTCCCATGAAGCGCTGAGCCAAGGCTTTGAACGCTTGGGCGAAGAGATCGAAGCCATGATCAACGAAGACACCCCGGACTGGGAGGAACTGCTCTGACCGGAACCATATTACCGTCGGCAAAACCGAAAGAGGAAACGACGAGGTAGGAAAGGAATGGTGGCAATGACCGATCTAACGGTTTTCAACTTCATCATTAACGCGTTGAAAGTCGCCGGAGCGCCACATACGGTCATCCAAAACGAGCTGATTATGGCCGAATGCCAAGTCAACGTTCCCCGGACTTTTTTCACGCCGGCCCGTCTGGAAACCCAAAGTTTACAGATTGTCTGCGACCCCGCCCTCCTCGAAAAATACCCCGGCTCCGAACTGGTCACCCAGGGCAGTTATCGGCTGCAATGGTTTGTGGAAGGCATTCAAAAGCGGGGACTCATCTTCAGGGGGGCCTGCCTTTACGACATGGATTACCGCCGGATCGAACGGGAAATCAATCTGAGATTGCCGCCGGAACGCCCCCTTTTCTTTTTCAAACAACCTTTTTTGAAATATCAACCCCACCTGTTGGTCAACTTCAAAGTCACTCTGGAAACCGATGAAAAATTCGAGGAATTGTACACCCTCAGCATCAATCTGATAGACGGCACCATTACATCCAATCTTTGGGCGGATTTGGCAGGGAAAAAGATTTCAGCCCAATTGCCCAAAAAACATCTGGAAAAGAAAAAAATCCCTTACAGCGAGGGATTTCAGGCTCTATACAACCACCTGACCTGGCTGCTTAAAAATCATGACTCCCAATGGATCGAAGCGGCCAAAAGCCGGTGGAAAGAAGAAGTATCCTACCTTGAAGAATATTTTAAAGAAGACGAATCGGAAAATGCATCGAAAGACGGGTTTTACCGGCGAATGGCCGAAATCTACCGTAAATTCCGGCCGGTGATCCGGATCGACATCATCAACGTGGCCTTACTCTATCTGCCGTTCATCACCTACACCCTGGAAGCATGGGGTTCAACCAAAGAGCTCCCGCCCATCCACTATGATCCGGTGAAGCAGAAAATTCAATGGGCAATTTAAACCAAGTACGAATACAGTTGACAGTTCTTTTTTCGGGTACACGGTCCACAGTTCACAGTACACGGCCATTGAATAACTTGAAAGTATTCCTATCCCATATCCCCAAAATGATACAGGACGGCGGCGGCAGCGACCAGGCCGGCGGTCTCGGTCCGGAGAATCCGGGGACCCAATGTGATGGGGATCGCGCCATATTCTTTGGCTTCATTGATTTCATTGACGGAAAAACCGCCCTCCGGACCGATGATGATATTGACTTCCGTCGGCAAAACTCTTTCCGCTTCCAGCACGGACTTGAGAGAACGCTCCGTCTCCCCTTCCCAGGGGATTAGCGTCAAACCCGGCCGCAGATTGCGAACAGCCAACTCCCAATCTTTCACCATCTCCAGCTCCGGAATGAGCGTCCGCCCCGACTGTTCAGCCGCAGCTTTTATGATTTTGCTCCAACGTTCCCACTTTTTCATCCGGGCCTCCGCATCCAGCCGGACGGTGCTCCGCTCGGTGATCACCGGCTGAAACCGGGTCACGCCCAGCTCCGTATTTTTTTGAATGATCCACTCAAATTTATCGGCTTTCGGCAATCCCTGCACCAAATTGATTTTTACCCGGGGCTCGGCGGGCCTGTTCACCACAGCCATGATTTCCGCAACAACCATGGACGGCCTGATTTCCGCAACCCGTGCCAAATACTCTTCTCCTTTTCCGTTGAGAACCGTAATTTCATCGCCGACTTTTTTCCGGAGTACATTCAATAAATGATGATGGTCACTTCCTTCAAGAAAGACTTGATCCCCGCGAATCCGGTCCGCAGGTATAAAAAAACGCGTCATCGCAGTCCATCCCTCCCTCTGTCCGTTGGGTATATCCCATGTTAGCTAAATTTGCATGGCGGCAACCACAGCCC
>JAKOSX010000100.1 GCA_029776595.1 Bacillota bacterium
CGGAATCTGGAACCCTAAAACCCGGGACCTGAGATTGAATACTGTGAATGGATACCAATGGTTTTGGGATATATGGGTTAATAACCGAAAAAGGAGTGATATTGGATGCTTACCCCGGTGGATTTGGAGACGACGGTTTTTCGGCGGAGTTTTCGGGGCTACAATGTTCAGGAAGTTCAGGAATTTATGACGAAGATTACCCATGATTATGAACATTTGTATCGCGAAAATATCGATCTCAAGGAACAGTTGGATGAACTCAACGCTAAGCTGGCGCAATATCAAATGATGGAAGAGACGTTGCGTAATGCCATGGTGTTGGCCCAGGAAACGGCGGAAGAGGTGAAAAACGCCGCTAAACGCCATGCCGAGTTGGTCATCCGCGATGCCGAACAAAAGGGCGAACGGATTAAAGGGCGGATTAAAGAAGAAATTCAAGGTGAAATTCAGAAGCTTGCAACCCTCAAAAATCAAGTGGAATTCTTTAAGAGCCAATTTAAGAGTTTCCTAAAAGGGTTATTGGATATCGCTGAAAATCAGCTGGAAATGAATGTGGATTTGGACAGGCAAATTCAGGCGGAAATGAAAGAGGAAGAAACGAAGAAAGAGGCCGTTTCGGAAGAGGAACAGCCGACGGAGGAGAACAATCTCATCAAATCCAAGTTGGATCAGGTGTACTCAGCGGCCAATGAGTGATCCCATCCACAATGCCATAATAAAGGCGGCCAATTCGCTGATGAGCCCTACGGCCACCAGATGACGGCTGTCCCGGATGCCGACGGAGCCCAGGTATAGGGAGATGACATAGAACGTGGTTTCGCAGCTTCCTTGAATGATGGAAGCCGTCATCCCGAGGGCGGAGTCGGGGCCGTATTTATCAAGCAGTTCGGCGGTGGTGCCCAGGGCTGCCGAACCGGATAAAGGTTTTAAAATCCCGAGGGTTAAAAGGTCCGGAGGCAGATGGAGCCATTGGAGTACCGGCCTGAGCAGCCGGAGGAACCATTCCAGGGCACCGGAGGTCCGAAATAAGCCGATGGCTGTGAAGATGGCGATGATATAGGGCGTCAGCCTGAAGGTGGTCCTGAGTCCTTCGACGGCCCCTTGAATGAAGACTTCGTACACTCTGATTTTTTTATAATAGCCTACGCCTAAAATGACCAACAGCAGGATGCGGATACACCAGTGGGAGAACTGTATCAGCCGGGACATGGGCCTCACTCCTTACGGCGGAACCAACGGCAGGCGTGGAGAAAAAGATAGTTGGCTGTTAAACCGGTAACGGTGCCGGTGAGCGAAACCAGGATGACCGGGACCAGGATGGCACCGGGATTGGCGGAGCCGGCTTTGGCGCGGACGGCGATCAGGGTTGTCGGCAAGATACATAATCCGCCTAAGATCACTGACAGAACAGTGCAGATAGTATCCGAAGCCCGTTCGGGCCGGGGATTGAGTTTTTGAAGTTCTTCCATGGTCTTTAGGCCGAGGGGAGTGGCGACATTCCCCAAACCCAGTAAATTGGCGGTTACCGTCATGGAAATTAAACCGATGATGTTCCTATGGCCTTTGAGGACCGGAAAAAGTCGGATTAATAACGGTTGAAAAAGCCGGGCGATGGTCCGGGTGATTCCCGATACTTCGGCAATCTTTAACATGCCGGACCAAAAGGCGATGGCGCCTGCTAAGCCGATGGTGAATTCCACTGCGTGAGCCGCATTTTTAAAGATGGAGTCGGATACAGTGGTTAACTTTCCCTCGGCCACTGCCGTAAAAATACTGATAAAGATCAAAAAAAACCAGACCGTATTGATCATCGGCCCCTCCGTATCTTCCGTTGCCGCCGGAGAAATGATATCTCTGACAGACCTCGATGGGTTTATCCCGCATTTCGGTTTATTCCATTTTTATGTTGGCATATGGTTGAATATACTTCATTGGCTAAAGGAAGAAAGGGTATGCATTGCCGGTAAATGCGCCCTGTGACCTGTTGCATACTATACAAAATCCGGAGGAAATCATGGAACGGTTTTCTCAGCAAGTTCGGGATGAGGTGGCCCGGGCCGAATGGAACGGATGCACCGACTGTATTAAAGCGGAACTTGCTGCCATATTACATATGTCAGGATGCATTCATATCGTCGGAAAAGAAAAATGGTCGATTTCGATCACTTCCGAATCGGCGGGAGTGGTGCGGCGGGTGGTCCGTTTACTGAAATCCAGTTATCAAGTGGTATCGGAAATCCGTGTGGAGCAGGTGGAACGGCTGGGTAAGCATCACCGTTATCTGTTGATGATACCGGCCCAAGAAAAATTGGCCGAGATGACGTATGAATTGGGGATGCTAACCCGGGAAAACCGGATTGAAAACGGGATTAGTCCCGACTTGGTCCGGAAGCCGTGTTGCCGGGCTTCTTTTTTAAGAGGTGCCTTTTTGGCCGGAGGTTCCATATCCGATCCTCAGAAAACCACATACCACCTGGAATTAGTCGCTTCCAACGAAGAATTTGCCGACGGTTTGGTGTATCTCATGAGTTTGCTTAATTTAAAAGCCAAACAAGGGAAACGTAAGGAACAATACCTGGTGTATTTGAAAGACAGTGAGAGTATCGCCCGGTTTTTATCCTTGATCAATGCGTATCAGGGCGTCATTAAGCTGGAAGAGATCCGGGTGATCAAGGGATTGCGGGGTGAAGTCAACCGGCTTGTCAATTGCGAGACAGCCAATCTGGAAAAAACCCTTTCCACGGCATGGCGACAGGTGGAACTGATCCGGCGTTTGATGAAAGAAAATCTCTTTTCGCAGTTGTCAGCCAATCTACAATATACGGCATCGCTTCGTCTGGAGCATCCGGAAGCCAGTTTGAAAGAATTGGCTGAACTGCATCAGCCCCCCATCAGTAAATCGGCGGTCAACCACAGGTTGCGGGAGATCGGCCGTTTTGCCGAAAAATTTCTGGACGATGCAGGAGATGCATTAATTAAAGAGAAAGAATAATTTGGTTTGTCCCATGGAATCCAACAATTCCCGGCGGTTTGCATAATCGCCGGAATGATGGGGATATTGAGTCAATATAGTAGAGGAGGATCCGTATGAAAAAATTGTCAATCGATGACATCGAAGTCAAGGGTAAACGCGTCTTAGTCAGAGTGGACTTTAACGTTCCGGTGGATGACAACGGAAACATTACCGATGACCGCCGGATCCGGGCGGCCGTTCCCACCATCAAGAGTTTGGCGGAACGGGGAGCCAAAGTGGTTTTGGTTTCGCATTTCGGCCGTCCCAAAGGGACAGTCAATGAAAAGTACCGCTTGGATGCTATTGGCCGCCGTCTTTCCGAGGTATTAGGCAAAGACGTTGTGAAAGTAAACGATTGCATCGGCGATGAGCCGAAAAAGGCCATTGCATCCCTTCCCGAGGGCGGTGTGGTGCTTCTGGAAAACGTCCGGTTCTATAAAGAAGAAGAGGCCAATGATGCCGAATTTGCCAAGAAATTGGCTGAACTTGCAGATATCTATGTTAATGATGCGTTCGGGACGGCGCACCGGGCCCATGCTTCCACCGCCGGTGTCACGGCTTATTTGAAACCGGCCGTGGCAGGATACTTAATGCAAAAAGAGATCGATATCATGGGCAAAGCCTTGTCCGATCCGGACCGACCTTTTGTGGCGATTTTGGGCGGAGCCAAAGTCTCGGATAAACTGGGCGTTATCCGCAATCTCCTGGATAAAGTTGACGCCCTGATCATTGGCGGCGGCATGGCTTATACTTTCCTGAAAGCGCAGGGCAAAGAGATCGGCCGTTCATTACTGGATGCCGAAAAGATCGATTTCGCCAAAGAAATGATGGCCAAAGCGGAAGCCAGGGGAGTCAAACTGCTTCTGCCGGTGGATACGGTGGTTACCGATGACTTTAAAAATCCGACCGTGATCAAGACCGTAGCGTCGGATGCCATTCCTGCGGATTTGCAGGGCGTGGATATCGGTCCGGAGACCGTTAAACTCTTTGCGGATGTGGTTAAAAACGCCAAAACCGTCATTTGGAACGGGCCCATGGGCGTCTTCGAAATGCCGCAGTTTGCCGTGGGGACCAAGGCCATCGCTGAAGCCATGGCTCAATGCAAAGGCACGACCATCGTCGGCGGCGGCGATTCGGCGGCAGCCGTCGAACAATTGGGATATGCCGATAAGGTAACCCATGTTTCCACCGGCGGCGGCGCTTCCCTTGAATTTATGGAAGGGATCGAATTGCCGGGCGTGGCGGCGTTGACCGATAAACAGTAAGTTTATGAAGGGCCGGATATCGGTGCGGTTGACAGCGGAGAATCATGAGGGGAGATTATGAATACAAGACTGTCAACCGCCGCCGGTTACCGAATACGGAGAAGTGGAGGTTATGATGCGTAAACCGATTATCGCCGGAAACTGGAAGATGTACAAGACAGTTTCCGAAGCTGAAGAATTGGTCAAGGCGGTTGTGGCGAAAC
>JAKOSX010000101.1 GCA_029776595.1 Bacillota bacterium
AACCGGGTCATTCCGCAGATCGTTTTGGCCGTGGGGACGGTCGCCGATCATCAGCTTACCGTCGGAGGGCGTCGAATGAAGATGACGGATTTCGCCAAACCTCAACAGACGGTCCGAATCTATACACGAAAGGTATCAGCTTACGATCTATTAAGGAGAGATTTGCATGAGTGAAAGAGTTGTATCCCAGGAACCGGTGGTCGAATCATTGGATCATCATGAAATTGATCAAATTATGTCCCAGTACGACAAAGAGTACGGCTATCGGAAACTGACGGGGTTTTTCCATTATCTGATTGCCGGGATTGCCATCGTGTTTTCCGTTTTTCAGCTGGCTACGGCCTGGTTCAGCACTATGCCGGCCCAGCTGTTACGGGCTGTTCATTTAATATTTGTGCTTTTATTGACCTTTTTGCTCTATCCGGCAACCCGGTCCATGTCCAGGAAGAAAATGCATTGGAGCGATGTGGTTTTGGGCGCGCTTGCCGCTGGGGTGGTCGGCTATATTGTTGTCAATTATCAGGCGTTGATTATGCGAGCCGGAGATTATACAACCCTTGACGTGGCCGTAGGAATTTGCGGAATTGTTTTGGTGTTGGAGGCTTGCCGGCGGGTGGTCGGCGTTCCGTTTTTGATTCTTACCGGTTTTTTCTTGGTGTATGCTTATTTAGGCCCTTATATGCCGGGTTTTTTAAACCATCGGGGATATTCTGTCGAACGCATTGTAACCCATATTTTTTACACCACTGAAGGAATTCTGGGAATTCCGTTGGGAGTTTGTGCTACCTTCATCTTTTTGTTCATTTTGTTCGGTGCTTTCTTGGAAAAGACGGGTATCGGCAAGTTTTTCATCGATTTGGCCAATGCTGTCGCCGGGTTTGCCGCGGGCGGTCCGGCTAAAGTGGCAGTATTGACCAGCGCGTTGGAGGGGACGGTTTCCGGAAGTTCCATCTCCAATACGGTGGGTTCCGGAAGTTTCACGATTCCGATGATGAAGAGTTTGGGGTATAAACCGGAGTTTGCCGCTGCCGTGGAGGCCGCCGCTTCCACCGGAGGGCAGATTATGCCGCCGATTATGGGTGCAGCCGCGTTTTTGATGGCGGAAACGTTGGGAATTCCCTATATCGAGCTGGCGAAAGCAGCGGTCATTCCTGCTCTGCTTTATTTTATCGGGGTATGGATCATGGTTCATCTTGAAGCCAAAAAACTGGGACTGAAAGGGATGAGCAGGGATCAACTTCCGTCTTTATGGAAAGTTCTTAAGGAACAGGGACATTTGTTTATCCCGCTGGTTGCCATTATTTACTTTTTAGCTGAAGGAACCACACCGATGCATGCGGCATTATACGGTATCGGATTTTCGATCCTTGCCAGTTTGCTTCGGAAGAATACGCGAATGAGCTTTAAAGACTTTGTGGAAGCTCTGGAGATGGGCGGCCGGAATATTATTGCGGTCGCTGTGGCCTGTGCTGCTGTAGGGATTATTATCGGAGTGACCACGTTGACCGGATTGGGATTGAAGATGGCCTCCGGATTGCTCAGCCTTTCCGGCGGAATTAAGATTTTAACCTTGTTCTTTACGATGATTGCTTCCCTAATCATGGGGATGGGATTGCCGACTACGGCCACTTACCTGATTACGGCCACCATTACGGCGCCGGCTATCGTTCAGTTGGGCGTCCCGGTTTTGGCAGCCCATATGTTCGTGTTTTATTTTGGCATTGTGGCGGACATTACGCCTCCGGTGGCGCTGGCGGCGTATGCCGGGGCGGCCATTGCCAAGAGTAATCCTTTTAAAACGGGCATTACAGCGACCAAACTGGCGATTGCCGGATTTATCATTCCTTATATCTTCTGTTTCAACCCAGCGTTACTCCTGGTGAATACCACGCCGTGGCAGGTGGTGCAGATGGTCATCACGTCGTTGGTAGGGATGGTGGGCATCGGTGCGGCCATGGAAAATTATCTGGTCACCAAGACCAATTGGTTGGAACGGATTTTATTATTCGTCAGCGGCCTGTTGTTGATCGATCCCAAATTGGTTACCGATATTATCGGTTTGGTGCTCATCGGAGGAGTATGGATATATCAGCGCCGTGCGGTTAAACGGAAGAGCGAAGAATCCCTGGAGTTGTCTGCCTGATGTATAGGAACTACCGGTATTTAACCGGTAGTTTTTTGTATCAATGAACTTCACGGGGGAGCCTGGGACATTTCAAATTTTCTTTAACGCCAGATCCGGTGTTTTCCGGAGCGGCCAATAATTGTGTTGTACCATAATGAAGCATCTCTTGTATCCGTAGAAAATAAGAAAATGGGGCCGCTTTGGTGCGGTGTGGACGGGCTAATTTAACTGTATCTTATTTTTATTCCGGCAAGAATAGCGAATTCACAGCAGAATTCGGCGCATAGTCCTTATTGAACGCTTCGGCCCATGGATTCATATGATAAATAGGAAAAAGGCACAATGGGGTCAGGCGAAGGGGGTACATGTGTGACGCTTATCGGTGATTTTTTAATTTTTACATTGCCGTTGATTACGGCTGGTGTGGTGTATGCCTTGACGGCCGCCGGTATTTATTTGAGCAATAAGTATCGGAATAATCAATTGGTGCAGGCCTTGCTCATCCTCAATCAACTGGTGATGGATGTGGTGAAAGAATTGAACCAAAGTGTGGTGGAGGATTTGAAAGCCGCCCGGGCCGACGGCAAATTAACCGCTGATGAAGCAAAACAGATTAAAGACAAAGCCATTGATCTAATCTTGAGTCGGCTGGACAGCGGCTTTATCCGGGTGATTCAGGGAGTGTTCGGTTCGGTTTATCCTGTGGTATCCACCAAGATTGAGGCGGCCATCTTTGATCTGAAACATTGAAAAAGAGCGACGACTTTTAGGAGGTTTGGATGGGAATTCAGTTCGATCGCGAAAAATGTACCGGGTGCGGGAAATGCGTGGATATTTGCCCTGGGGATTTGCTGTATTTGGATGGCAACGGCCGAAGTTGCATCCGCCGCCAGGCAGATTGTTGGGATTGTATGGCTTGTGTCAAAGCCTGTCCCGCCGGTGCGTTGGAAACCAGATTGGCCTATAGTCTGGCTGCCTTTGGCGCCCGTTTAATTCCCAAGGTGAAAGAGGATGAAATCGCTTGGGAGTGCATTTATCCGGACGGGAAGCATGAAACCTTTGTTATCCCGCGTTAGCGATGTTAAATTAAAGTAAATTTTCTAAAAATGGAAGCTTTTAAACTGACAATTAAATACAGGAGGGTTGCCCTCCCTATTTTTTTTATGTTATACTGAAACGACAATAAATTATGCCAAGGGTTCGTATAAGTATGACGGAGAATTTCATGACCATCGCTTTTTTTTATGTGATGGTGAAATTCTCTTATTTATGCAGGACTTGGTCTGGGAGGGAAAATATTGGAGATTGTAGCGAAAGACAATTTAGCACCGAAAATTGTGCGATTTGTGATTAAAGCTCCGGCGATTGCCGCAAAAGCCCAACCCGGACATTTTGTGGTGGTCCGAGTGAGTGAAACGTCGGAACGGATTCCGTTAACCATTGCGGACTATGACCGGGAGCAAGGAACCATTACCTTGATCGTTCAAGAGGTCGGGAAAAGTTCGGCGGTCATCAATTCACTGGAGGTTGGAGACTCGTTTCAAGATATTTTGGGACCGCTTGGTACGCCGTATCCCATTGAAAAAGTGGGGACTGTCGTCGGTGTGGCCGGCGGATTGGGCGCGGCGCCGTTATATCCCAAGGTGAAGGCGTTATACGAAGCGGGGAACCGGGTGATCGTCATTCTGGGCGCCCAGCGTAAAGAATTGCTGATTTTACAGGAGGAGTTGGCTGCGGTCTCCCATAAACTGTTAGTGACGACGGACGACGGAAGCTTTGGCCATAAAGGGTTGGTCACCGACGTGCTCCGCCAAGTGGTGGAAGAGGAGAAAATTGACGAAGTCATCGCCATCGGCCCGGTCCCGATGATGGAGGCCTGTGCCAACGTCACCCGGGAACGGAATATTAAGACAGTTGTCAGCTTAAATGCTGTGATGGTGGACGGTACGGGCATGTGCGGCGGATGCCGCGTCACCGTCGGCGGGGAAAGCAAATTCTGCTGCGTTGACGGGCCGGCTTTTGACGGATTGGCCGTGGACTTCAAGGAATTACGGCAACGGCAGCGTTATTATCACGAACAGGAAAAGCAGGCGTATCAGCAATATCATCAACACGGACAGGAGGGATGCCGATGTCACGCCAAATGATGCCGAAACAGGATCCGGAAGTCAGACGGCATAACTTTGAAGAAGTCGCTTTAGGATATACCCCGGAACAAGCTTTGCAAGAGGCGTCCCGTTGTTTAAATTGTAAAAAGCCGTTATGCGTCAAAGGCTGTCCGGTTGAAGTCCCCATCCCTGAATTTATCATGAAGATTAAAGCCAATGATTTTTCGGGGGCTGCGGCCAAAATTAAGGAGAAAAACAGCCTTCCGGCCATTTGCGGTCGGGTTTGCCCTCAGGAAACCCAATGTGAAAGCCAATGTATCCTCGGGAAGAAAGGGGAACCGGTAGCTATCGGGGCCCTGGAGCGGTTTGTTGCGGACCAGCAGGCTTTGGAGGGCCTTGGTGAAATTCCGCCCGTGGAGAAGCTTCCGTATAAAGCGGCGGTCATCGGTTCCGGCCCGGCCGGATTAACGGCTGCGGCGGACCTGGCGTTACAGGGCCTTGATGTCACGGTATTTGAATCGTTGCATGCTCCCGGCGGTGTGTTGCAATATGGAATCCCTCAATTTCGCCTGCCGAAAGATATCGTCGCCCGCGAAGTGGAATACATCAAGAAACTGGGGGTCAAAATTGAAACCAGCGTATTGGTGGGACAGACTGTCACTATCGAGGAACTGTTCGAACAGGGATATGATGTCATATTTATCGGAACCGGTGCCGGTTTGCCCTACTTCTTGAATATCCCCGGTGAAAATTTGAACGGCGTTTATTCAGCCAATGAGTTTTTAACCCGGGTGAATCTGATGAAAGCCTATCGTTTCCCCGAATATGACACACCGGTACGGATCGGTGAACGGGTGGCGGTTGTCGGCGCCGGAAACGTGGCGATGGATGCGGCCCGGACTTCCGTGCGTCTGGGTGCCAAGGAAGTTTACATCGTTTACCGGCGTTCTGCGGAGGAGATGCCGGCTCGGCGGGAAGAGATCGAAAATGCCGAAGAAGAAGGCGTGATCTTCAAACTGCTGACCAATCCTGTCCGGATCATTGGCAATGAAGCCGGTGAAGTGGTGGCCATGGAATGCGTCCAGATGGAGTTGGGCGAGCCGGACGCCAGCGGTCGGCGCCGTCCGGTGGTAAAGCCGGGCTCCGAGTTTCAGTTCCCGGTGGATAATGTGATCGTGGCCATCGGTCAGGGACCCAATCCCATCTTGTTGAAGAACACCGGCAATTTGGCGTTAAACAGCCGGGGATACATTGACGTTGATCCGGAAACGCTGGCTACCAGCATTCCTGGGGTTTATGCCGGCGGGGACATTGTGACCGGCGCGGCCACAGTGATTGCGGCCATGGGCGCCGGGAAGAAGGCGGCAAAGCATATGGTGGAATACTGTAAAAATAAGAAATAATAAAATTTCCAGCGAAATAAGGATAAACGGATGACGCGTCATCCGTTTTCTTTTTTTGGATACACTATCTCCGGGTGATATCGGTGAGAGACCATGGACAAAATGTGGGGCCGTTGGATCGGGCCACACGGATCATTTTGGGTACGCTTCTCCTGATCGGACGTTATTTTTTTCAGATATCCGGAATCGTCGGCGAGGGTATGGTACTTCTCGGCGGATTATGGATCTGGGAAGGGTTTTTGGGTTATTGCCTGTTGTACGGAGTTTTAGGATGGTCGACCCGGCGGGGAGCGCCTGGGCGGCGGTAATCGCTGTTAACCTGATATTTATGGAAAAACGCATTGTCAAGTGCAGGGATATATCTTACAATAATTGTAGGAAATACTGACAGGCCCCTATTACGGGGCGGATTAGGAGAGGCGGATTGAAACCTGTGGGTTCAAGTTACACCGTTCCTAAAAGGACGACAGCGATTCATGCGAATGTCGATATTCCCGGTTCGAAAAGTATGACTAATCGGGCTTTATTATTGGCGGCTTTATCCGATCGTCCGGTGTTGTTGTCCAATGTGTCATTGAGCGACGACGGCCGGCATTTTATTGAATGTTTAAGAAAATTGGGTTTTCGCACGGATGCCAATCCGGAGCTGCGTCAGGTGAAAGTATACGGTTTGGGAGGTAAAGTCCCCAATCGTAAAGCGGAGATCCATGTGGGCAGTGCCGGAACTGCCGCCCGTTTTTTAACGGCGATGTTGGCTCTCAATGAAGGGGAATATCTGGTTGATGCTTCGCCTCAGATGAAAGCCAGGCCTATGAAGCCTTTGCTGGACAGTTTAACGGCGCTGGGGGCTAAATTTGATTATCTGGAATCTCCTTTCTGCCTGCCCTACCGGATCCGGGGGACCGGGTTTCGGGGGAATCGGGTAACGCTGGAGGCCAATATCAGCAGTCAGTTTTTGAGCGCTTTATTGTTAAGCGGCTGCAACGGGCCTGAAACGTTGCATATTGACATCAATGGGGAAGTGGCAGCCAAACCCTATGTGGATATGACCATCCGGATGATGGGGGATTTCGGGGTCCGGGTCGTGAATGACGGATACCGGCGGTTTGAGATCCCTCAGGGCCAACATTATCGAGGGACAGATTACCGGATTGAGCCGGATCTTTCCAATGCCTGTTATTTCTGGGCCATGGCCGTTTTGACCGGCGGTTCGGTGACGGTGCGGGGAAGCTCGCTCCGGGCGCTTCAGGGAGATATCCGGTTTCTGGAGATTTTAAAACAGATGGGGGCAACCGTTGCCGAGACCGAAGAGGGCGTTCGGGTGACCGGACCGGAACACGGCAAATTTCCCGGTATCGATGCGGACCTGGGGGATATGCCGGATCAGACCATGACATTGGCCGCTATGGCGCCTTTTGCCGAAGGGCCGACGACCATTCGGAATGTGGCCATTATCAAACATCATGAGTCCAACCGGTTGCAGGCCATTGTGACGGAGCTGTCCAGAATGGGCATCCGGGTGGAGGAGACCGGGGACGGCCTAATCATCTATCCGGGCATGCCGCGGCCGATAGTTGTTGAAACTTATGACGATCACCGGATGGCTATGGCCTTTGCTCTGATCGGCTTGCGCGCCGACGGCATTACCATTGCTAACCCCGAATGCACTGCCAAAACCTTTGCGGAGTATTTTGAGGTGTTTGATAAAGTGGTTCGGGAGTAGGTCTTGGGTTCCAGGTCATGGGTTATGGAAGGAACGCGTTCGCGTTCCTACCTGCCAGTACCTGTTTTCCATCTTTACCACGACTTCTCTGGTGTGGAATGAAAATTACCTATTGATTTGAGCTAAGGTTTATATTATAATTACTAATGCGTCATTGATGGCGGTGTAGCTCAGTTGGT
>JAKOSX010000102.1 GCA_029776595.1 Bacillota bacterium
AAAAGGGAAACTGATGACGTGGAGGATTGCAGATGGAACGGATGGACGGCCGGAGGGCCGATGAATTGCGTCCGGTGAAAGTGCACCGGGATTATATTATGCATGCGGAAGGCTCGGTTTTGATCGAAGTCGGGCATACCAAAGTTATTTGTACGGCGACCATTGAAGATAAGGTTCCGGCTTGGCTGCGCGGCCAGGGGACGGGCTGGATCAGCGCGGAATATGCCATGATACCGCGTTCGACGCCCCAGCGGAACGTCCGGGAATCTTCCCGGGGAAAGGTGGGCGGCCGGACACAGGAGATTCAAAGACTGGTGGGACGGGCGTTGCGGGCTGTGGTGGATTTGACGGCTTTGGGCGAAAAGACCGTTTGGATCGATTGCGATGTGATCCAGGCCGACGGCGGAACCCGTACGGCGGCGATCACCGGAAGTTTTATCGCTTTAGCCTGTGCGTTGGATAAAGTCCTTCCGGAAGGGCCGTTGCCTTTATATGATTTTCTGGCAGCGACCAGCGTTGGAATTAAAGATGATCAGATTTTGTTGGATTTGTGCTATGCGGAGGATTCCACCGTGTCGGTGGACATGAATCTGGTGATGACCGGATCCGGCAAAATCGTCGAAGTTCAAGGTACCGCCGAGGGTGAACCCTTTACCTGGGAGCAGATGCAGGAATTGATGAACACCGCCAGTAAAGGGATTGCCGAATTAATCAAGATGCAGCGGGAAGTTTTGGGGCCGATTGCCGAACGTATTGGAGGTATCCAACATGCGAAAACTCGTCCTGGCATCACGGAACAAGGGTAAAATCGAAGAAATCCGGCAGATGTTGGCGGACTTGCCCGTTGAAGTAGTGAGTGTGGCTGACTATCCGGAGGTGCCGGAAGTGGCAGAGACCGGAAACAGCTTTCGCGAAAATGCGGTTATCAAAGCAAAAACGGTTGCGGAGGCCACCGGCGAGATGGCGTTGGCCGACGATTCCGGACTGATGGTGGATGTATTGGACGGAGAACCGGGAATCTATACGGCCCGGTACGGAAAGCCGGGTTGGACGGACCGGGAACGCTATGAATATCTGCTATCCAAAGTCAGTCACTATCCTTTTTCGGAACGGACCGCCCGGTTTGTTTCGGCGATTGCCGTAGTCGATCCGGCCAATGGCCGAATTGAAACGGCGGAAGGAAGCGTTTCGGGCATTATTACGGACAAGCCTGCGGGTAACAACGGCTTTGGTTATGATCCCGTCTTTTACCTTCCGGAATACGGTAAAACCATGGCGGAGCTTACGGAGGCGGAGAAAAACCGCATCAGCCATCGGGCCAATGCCATCCGGGCCATCAAATCCGTGTTAAGGGCAATGTTGGGATGAGCATGCGTATCGGTGTGGTTGGAGATATTCACGGCAATTATTCCGGGCTGAAAAAGGCTTTGACTCAGATGGGAGCCGTCGACCATCTTTTATTCACTGGTGACGGGATCCGGGAAATTAAGCGGTTGCAGGAAGAGTCCGGTATTTTCGTCCGGGGTGTACGTGGGAATTGTGATTTTTTAAGCGATTATCCGGATGAGGACATGTTTACGCTGGAGGGAAACCGGATTTTACTCACCCATGGCCATCATTACGGTGTAAAGAACGGTTTGACCCGCATCGGGCTGGCTGCCCGGGAGAAAGAAGTCAAACTAGTGGTTTTCGGTCATACCCATCTTCCGGTTATCACCGAATGGCAAGGGGTTTTGCTGTTCAATCCGGGAACCTTGTGCCCGGAACGGTGCTATCATGGAATAGGGTACGGCATGATCGAAATCACTGAAAACGGGGTGCGCCCGTCTTTATTCCGGCTATAACCGGTTTTATGGAGATAACAGGCAGATTTCTTTTCTTGACGCCGGATTTTTTTTGGCGTATACTATTTATGCATGTTTGTCGGGGCGTAGCGCAGCTTGGTAGCGCACCTGCCTTGGGAGCAGGGGGTCGCATGTTCAAATCATGTCGCCCCGACCATTATATATAAAGTCATTAGAGTGACACCTGCGGGTGTCTTTTTTTATATCGGAAAATAAACAAACTACAACCGTAAAATAGTATTAAATAAAATAAGAAGGGAGTTGGATGAAACATAAAGAAATAAACAGCAATTAATTGACAATATATAAATAAAACCGAAAGAAAGCGATATGATATAAATTTAACATAAAGGAGTAAAGCGAGATGTCGGAGACAGAGAAACGGCGGCCTTCTTTTCCGGAAGTGTATATGAAGCTGGCAGAGATATTATCCACTCGGTCGACCTGTAATCGTCTTCAAGTGGGAACGGTGATCACCACCGAAGATTACCGGAAGGTGATCAGTATCGGATATAACGGCAATGCTTCCGGGTTGCCCAATCAATGCGACCGGGAGACACCGGGAAATTGCGGATGTTTGCATTCGGAGGAAAACGCGGTCATTAACTGCGATTCTCCAAGGGATACTCCCAAAATCGTCTTTGTGACCCATTTGCCTTGTCCCATGTGTGCCAAGCGTTTGATCAACCTTGGCGGAGTCAAAAAAGTATATTATAAGAATGATTACCGTATCCGCGATTCATTGGAGATTTTTCGGATGGCCGGCATTGAAGTGGAACAATTGGCTTGGTAAAGACATTGTCGGAAAAAGGGGAAACAGATTTGACGGACTGCGAGACGCAATTTTTCCGGAATGTGGAATGGAAGACCGTCGACGAGGTCGTCGAATTGCTGGAAACCTATCCGGCCGATCCCCGCGGCCGTATCTTACACCGCCGGGATATGCTGGCGATTAGGGAAGCAAAGAAAATGATATATATAAATAAGTTATAGGTTATGAGTGACTGGTCACGGGTAATAATTTGAAATAATTGATGGCAAAGCGTTATAGGAGAGGCTTGAAAATGTCAACTGAACGGCTGCGGAAACAATTGGACTTTATCAAGGAAATCGATAAACTTAAAACCATCACTCGCCGGAGTTATCTGGCCGATGGTTCCCGGAAGGAAAATGATGCGGAACACAGCTGGCATCTGGCCATTATGGTTTTGTTGCTTTCGGAACTGGATACCGTCGACATTTTAAAGACGTTAAAAATGGTTTTAATCCATGACTTGGTGGAGATCGATGTCGGTGATACCTATTTTTACGATGAGGCCGGAAACGTCGGCAAATTTGAACGGGAACAGTTGGCGGCGAAGCGCCTTTTTTCACTGCTTCCGGAGGATCAGGGGAGGGAATTTTACGATCTCTGGCAGGAATTTGAAGAACGGAAGACCCGGGAAGCCTGTTTTGCCGCAGTGTTGGATCGGATGCAACCGCTCTTGTTGAACTATTGGTCAAAGGGGAAGTCCTGGCAGGAAAACGATGTTTCTGCTTCAACGGTGATTGCGAAGAATGCCCTCTTTGACAACGGGCCGGAAGAAATCAGGGAATATGTATCGGAAATGATCCATACAGCGATTGAAAAAGGGTATTTTAAAAAATAGCCTCTGGCTTGGCTGAAAAGGAGAAGCCGACAGACCTTGCCGTCATGCAGCGGAGTTTTGAGTGGATCGATGGTAACGAAGACTATATCGTACTTGGTGCCAAGGATGATGGAAAGCTGGTCGGCTCATTAATGGGGAACCGGGGGATCGGGAGACAGCTTATGACGGAGATTGAACGAATAGACCGGGAGAGAAACTGTTCATATATTATGTTTGTCTCGTCAGCCAAACGGAAAGAGGCCTATCGGTTTTATGAAGCGTTAGGTTATGGGCGTGATGAAGTGAAGGGGATTAAGAAGTATTTATTTTGAGCTTTTGAAGATAAAAAAGAAAGGGTTTGCATTTTCAGCAAACCCTTTATATTCTTGATGGCGCGCCGAGAGGGACTCGAACCCCCGACCTACAGATTCGAAGTCTGCCACTCTATCCAGCTGAGCTATCGGCGCAATTTTGTTGCTTCAATATTATATCATAAGCCGGTGCTCTCTACAAATGATAATTGTGACCAAAGTCTCATTGAGTCCGTCATAGATGGCGGGTTACTTTTATAACAATTTTTCCTTGTATAGTCGAAATCTATCTTAGAGCAAAGGATCCGGGGATGGATCCTTGCTTGCGCCGCATCTTTTCAGGGAAGAAAACTGCGGTCGCCGTCGGAAGCCTTAGCATGATTGTCGAAAGGCCATGGATGGCGAAGACTTTCTAGAAACCTTGGATGATGAAGAGGAGGTTCTGAACCTGTGGCCAGAGAACATAATGAAAGCATTTTTCACAATCAACAAATTCTTTTCATGTTCGAAGATAGGCTGAAATGAATGAGGATTCAGCGGTATTAGGTTACGTTGCTGGTTCGAGATGTCAGAGAGCGAACAGTGTCTCCGGTCGACAGGCATTTAAATCAATTGGCTGAGAAAGAAAATATCATTTGAGTTCTTTACCAAAATTTAATCGATTCAATTGACAAAGCCTCCACCACCCGCTAGAATGATATCAATTAAAGCAGGGCAAATTGATGAAGTCCGTTCTTCAATTACATACATAATTTAATAATCACAGGGAGGGGTATTGATGAAAATCGCAGTTTTAGGCGCTGGGGCCATGGGGTCGTTGTTCAGCGGGTATCTTTCGCAGGAAAACGAAGTATGGCTGGTCGGAGTGGATCCCCAAAAAACAGACAAGCTGGATCGCGAAGGGATTACCATTATGGAACCGGACGGCAGCAGCCGGCATTTTCACCCGCGGGCCGTCACGGATACGACCGGTTTGGGAACCATGGATTTGATCATCATTTTCGTTAAAGCCATGAATACCCGGGCCGCTTTGTCCGCCCACCGGCACCTGATCGGGGAGAAGACTTGGGTGATGACCTTGCAAAACGGCGCCGGTCATGAAGATACCTTAATGGAATTTGTGCCGAGAGAGCAGATTATCATCGGGACAACCCAGCATAACAGCTCCATTATCGAGACGGGCAAGATTCGCCATGGAGGTGGAGGCAAAACCAGTTTCGGTCTGTTGGACGGAAGCGTCGAAAAAATTCGGCACATTGCGGATACTTTTATCAAGTGCGGCTTTGAGACCATCGTATCGGACAATATCAAAAAACAAGTGTGGACCAAGCTGTTTTTGAATGCCTCATCCAGCGTGATGACAGGTATATTGCAGGTAAAACAAGGATATCTGTTAGATAATGAACATGCCTGGTCGTTGGTGGAACGATTGGTGCGCGAGGCTGTCGCTGTCGCCAATGCGGACGGTCTGGATTTCGATGCGGAAGAGATTTTGACGATGATTAAGACGGTCATCGGTAATGCCAGGGAAGGCTATACCTCGATTTATGCGGATCTGCGCGACGGCCGAAAAACCGAAGTGGATACCATCAGCGGATCGGTGGTGAAAGCGGCGAAGCGGTTGGGTGTGGCGGTTCCCAGTCACGAGTTTGTGGTCCAACTGGTACACGCTATGGAAGGGAAGAAAAACTATACTTGATTGTTTTCATGTTTCATTTTTTCGAAACCGTTCGTAAGGACGGTTTTTATTTTATGTCCGGAGACGAGCACCGGGAAATAATTTGCCTTCCGAAAGCGGTTTCGTTGAATGAACCGGCAACGTTGAAGCTCACCGAAGATTTGCCAAAAATCGACGGGGCAACGGCTTTATACCCTCTGGATGTCGCTTTTGTGCAGGCGACTTATCCCCAAAAGGACTATCCGATTTATAACAGCGAAGTCATGTGTACACGTTGACGGCGTATTTCCGAACCGGGAAGCAATCCGGAACGGAACATATCCGTTGGCATAGAAATTTTATGCAGTAACCACCCAGAATAGCATCCCAAGGCCCAACCCGTTGATTGAATGGATTCTGTCTCTCCAGGGACGATATTTGGTTGAAAAAACAGGGTATACACCGTTATAACAGCGTTATCTATCGGACATTAACGCTCTTTGCGGCAAATTGCAGGTAACTCCGTAAAAAATCAATCTGTTCTTGCAGATATTCTCGGGTCAGTGTCGGTTGGCTGGGTACGTTTTCGTGGAGGATATGTTCCAGTTCATCCGGATGATATCCCAGTTGGATCAGTCGCGTCTTGAGGGTTTCGAGTTCTTTGAGAAGTTCGGACATGATTGCTTTTGGCTCCTTTTGTGGCTCAATATGTAATGAATTACCAAATGCGCACACGCACATTAAATATTATCGTCATTATCTTTGATTGACTCAATAGGAAAAGCTTTACTTTATTGTTAAAATATTAACGCCGGAATTATCCGGCGTATTTAATGAAGCTGATGGATGGTATTTATCTAGAAGCCGCCGCAGCAGATGCAAAGGATGGCGAGTAATAAAAGGAGACACAAACAATTTTGATCAAACAAACCGTCAAATCCTCTTCCCATAAAAGCTACCTCCTTTGGAGTTCGGTTGGTATATCTTATGTTGTCTCAGAGACGTTTGGACTGTGTCTTTGGTACAATTATCAAGGACGAAAGCCTATTCATATCGATAAAAAAAGCGGGATATCCCGCTTTTATAGTGCATCCATTTTCCAAGGGAGGATATACACAGCGTGTGTCTGAGTTAAACCGGTTTAACTGGTATTTATGTTTTTAGCGCGTTAGCGGCCACAGCAGTTGCACAAGAAAAGGAGGATTAAAATCAGGCACAAACAACTGTTCTCGCCAAAGAAATCAAAACCTCTACCCATAAAAGATAACCTCCTTAGGATTTGGTTTTGGGTTATTACCCTGATATAAAGTATGAATATGCTACACCGTATGTACTAGGGCTTTTAGTATATTTCATGCAAGGATTCAACCGAAAGGGGGCAATCTATAGAAGGAAAGGAGAAAGAATATGGCGGAAATTACGTTTTCCATCGTTCAACATTATGGAGTCTTGGGAGAGGACTATCGGGGTTGGACCAAAGAAGTGAATTTGGTCAGCTGGAATCATCGAAAACCTAAAATTGATATCCGGGACTGGGACCCTGAACACGAAAAGATGGGCAAAGGCGTAACTTTAAGCAAGGAAGAGTTTATAAAACTGAAGGAATTGATGGAAACCATCGATCTGGACAGTTTGGAGTAGTTTTAAAAGAATATCAAAAAGAACATGGGAAAAAGGCATTTTAATATATGGTAAAAAACCCATCACCGTCTTGCGTTTCGGTTGTGAAAAGGTTAGACTCATGAACAACAGGATCCATACGGACGGTGGTGATTATCCATGCATAATGCCCAAAATGTAGTCTTAATCGGAATGCCTGGAGCAGGCAAAAGTACAGTCGGTGTACTGTTGGCCAAGAGTCTGGGAATGGCCTTTGAAGATACGGATTTGTTGATTCAACAACGGGACGGCCGGCTTTTGCAGACAATTATCGCGGAAGACGGCGTTCAGCAGTTTCTGGAGATTGAAGCGGATGTGGTAAGCTCGCTCCTGGCGAGAGATACGGTCATCGCCACCGGCGGCAGCGTAATCTATAGCGAGCGGGCGATGCGCCATTTAAAAGAAAATGGCCTGGTGATTTATATCCGGATAGAATTTGAAGAGTTGGAGAAACGCATTACCAATATGGCAACCCGGGGGATTGCCATCGGCAGCCATCAAAGTTTGTATTCGCTTTACTGTGAACGTATTCCGCTGTATGAGAAATATGCCGATATTATTATTGACTCTTCGAATTTGTCGGTTGAAGAGACGTTAAAACGGATCCTTGAAGCGCTCGACAAAAGGGGTTAAGATATTTGGAAGCGATGCTGAATTCGGAGATTTTTACATGGGTCATCTTGCCGGCCTTGATTTTTATGGCCAGGATCTGCGATGTGACCATCGGGACCATCCGGATTATCTTTGTATCGCGTGGAAATAAGGCGGCAGCTTCTGTTCTCGGTTTTTTTGAAGTGTTGATCTGGCTGATAGCCATCGGGCAGATTATGAAAAACCTCAATAATATTTTCTGTTATTTGGCTTACGCCGGTGGTTTCGCCATGGGCAATTTCATCGGAATCACGTTGGAAGAGAAGTTGGCCATGGGCGTATTGGTGGTCCGGATCATTACGCGGAAGGATGCCACCCTGCTTTTTGAGGAGCTGAAAGAGGAGGGTTTCGGCATCACAATGCTGGATGCCCGGGGAGCCACCGGTCCTGTCAACATTATTTATACCGTTATTAAACGCAGCGCCCTTCCCAGAGTGGTGGAAATGATCAAAACCTTCAATCCGAAAGCTTTTTATTCCATTGAGGATGTACGGACGGTGAATTCCGGCGTTTTTCCCAGCAATGTGTTGCATGGGGTTCATCTGGGGTATTTTCGAAGATACCGCAAAAGGAAATAACGGGAGGGAGGTGAGTCTCCGTGAGTTTTTTCGAAGCGTTGATGTTACTTTGTTTCGGAGCTGCCTGGCCGTTTTCAATTTATAAATCGTATCGTTCCCGGCAAAATTCCGGCAAGAGCGTTTTCTTTTTGGGGATTGTCCTGATTGGGTATATTTCCGGAATCATCCATAAAATTTTCTACAATTTTGATCCTGTCATCTATCTTTATGGTTTAAATGGGATCATGGTGTCCATGGATATGATATTATATTTCCGTAACCGGAGATATGAAAGATTAGACAATACCGCATCATATCGGTGAAATCAGATCAAGGAGGTCGTTATGATGGCTGTAAACCATGTGGAATTAAACGTTGAGGGCATGTCCTGCCAACATTGTGTCGACAGTATCGTAAAAGGATTGGGAAGTTTAAACGGCGTCATCGGTGTGACGGTGGATTTGGAGAACAAACAGGTCACCGTCGATTTTAACGGCGAAATGATAAGCTTGCAAGCGATTAAAGATGAAATCGAAGACTTGGGGTATGAGGTCGTATAAAAATTAGGACGTAGGTAATTTATATAGTTCACAGCGCACAGTGCACTGCGCAGGTCTGGGTACAAGGTTCCAAGAATTATGAGTGAGGAGAATGAAAAGACAGAAGTTCAGATTCTGTCGTAAAGGAGAGTTTAAACCATGAATCTCATATTTTTAGCGGTGTACTGTGAACTGTGAACCCAAAACAACAACTAATTTTCTTTCAGCAAATCCCTTATCACTTCGCCGGCCATCATCATACCGGCGATGGGAGGCAGATAGGAGGTACTGCCGGGGATTTGTTTTTTCTTGGTACAGTTAAATTGGCTGCCCTGATTGGGGCAGATGCATCCGGAATGGCAGGTGACGATATCGGTTTGGGGTTGGACGGGAGGTTCGGTGGAATAAACCACTTTCACGCCGGTCGTGATATTCTTCTCCCGCAACAATTTCCGGACGGCCTTCGCCAAGGGGCAGGTGTGTGTTTTGCTGATGTCGTCGATGCGCAATGCCGAAGGGTCAAACTTGTTGCCTGTCCCCATGGCCGAGATGATCGGTATCCCCCGTTGAAGGCAATGTTCAATCAAGGCCACTTTGGAAGTGACCGTGTCTATGGCATCGATAACATAGGATATCCGGCCGTGAAGAATGGTGTCCATGTTGGCCGGCGTGACGAATTCCTTCCAACCCACGACGGCGATGTCCGGGTTGATGGCTTTCACCCGTTCGGTCATGGCATCCACTTTGGAACGGCCGTAATTGCCTTGAACGGCATGGATCTGCCGGTTGGTGTTGGTCAGGCAGATTTCATCATAATCCACCAAAATGAGCCATCCAATGCCGGCCCTGGCCAAAGCCTCAACGGCGAAGGAGCCGACGCCACCCAGGCCGATAACAGCCACCTTTTCGGTTTGTAGTTTTCGTAGTTTAGCATCGCCGATTAACAGTTCAAAACGGCTGAAACGATGTTGTTTACTGCTCAAGGAAGTCCTCCGGTTGATCGAATTATAATCTGCATTATTTCTTGGTGCACGGTGGATAGTGCACAGTACATAGGGAATAGCTTGCTTTTGAATAATGCAGTATCATCTCGGTTATGGTAGCATAAACCGCCCCTTGTTTTCAAGGGGCGGAGGCGTATTTCTTATTAATCCCATGGAATTTCTGTTATAACGCAGCCTGAAGTTTGGTTCGGATGCGTTCGGCCACGGCTTCCGGAGTGAAACCGAATTCTTTCTCCAAGGCTTCATACGGGCCGCTGAGTCCGAAGCGATCCATGCCGATGACCAAGCCTAAGGGACCGACCAATTGATACCAGCCGCTGCTCACACCGGCTTCGATGGCTATCCGCAGACAGCCGTCGCCCAAAACTTGGGCCAGATAGGCCGGATCTTGCCGGAGAAACAGTTCCCGGCAGGGGACGGAGAGAACCCGGACTTTTTTCCCTTCGTTTTCAAGGATTCCGGCAGTGGCCAATGCCAGAGCCACTTCGCTTCCGGAAGCCAGGATGACGACGTCCGGCTTGCCCGAAGCGTCCTTAATGATATAACCGCCCCGTCGGAACAGTTCAAAAGATGTTCCGTTCAGTACCGGTATTTTGTGGCGGGTCAGGATCAGGGCGGTTGGACCGTCGGTCCGTTTCAAGGCTTCCAGCCAGGCCCAGGCCGTTTCATTGGCGTCTGCCGGCCGGATGGTACGCATTCCCGGAATAATCCGGAGGGATTCGATCTGTTCGACCGGCTCATGGGTGGGACCGTCTTCTCCCACATAGAAAGAATCATGGGTGAAAACGTAAACCACCGGTTGCTCCATCAATGCAGCCAAACGGATGGTCGGCCGCATGTAGTCGGCAAAGACCAGGAAGGTGGAACCGAAGACCCGGAATCCGCCGTGGAGGGACAAACCGTTCAGGATGGCACCCATGGCGTGTTCGCGGACGCCGAAGTGGAGGTTCCGGCCGGAGAAGTCTCCGGGACCTACGTCGCCCAAATCCTTCATATAGGTTTTAGTGGAGGGAGCCAGGTCCGCCGCGCCTCCGATCAGTTCCGGAACTTTGGGGGCAAGGGCATTGAGAACTTTTCCGCCGGCATCCCGGGTTGCCACACTTGAACCTACCTCGAAATGCGGCAAGATGTTCTCCAGATCGGCAGGAAGTTGCCGACTGTGGATACGATCCCATTCCTGGCGAAGTTCGGGATACTGAGCAGACCAGGCCTCAAACAGTCTTTCCCATCGTTCAAAAGATTGTTGCCATATTTTATTTTTCTCTTGGAAATGGGCGTAAACTTCGGCGGGAATATGGAAATCTTCCGGGCTTAATCCCAAATTCTCTTTGAGGGCTTTAACGTTCTCCTTGCCTAAAGGAGCGCCGTGGCTCTCAGCATTGCCTTCCAGCGGGCTCCCTTTGCCGATGGCGGTTTTGGCAACGATTAATGTAGGCCGGGATGGTTCGTTCTTGCCGGCTTCGAGGGCTGAGAGGATCTCTTCGGGATCATGGCCGTTGATCTTCAGGACCTGCCAGCCGTAAGCCTCATAGCGTTTGGCCACATCTTCACGGAAAGCCAGATCGGTGGAGCCTTCGATGCTGATTTCGTTATCATCATAAATAACGATGAGTTTCCCAAGGCCAAGATGGCCGGCGAGGGAAGAAGCCTCGGAGGTGATACCCTCCATCATGCAGCCGTCGCCGGCGATTACATATGTATAATGGTTGACGATTTCGTAACCAGGGCGGTTAAAACGCGCCGCCAGCATCCTCTCTGCCAGCGCCATGCCGACGCCGTTGGACAGACCTTGGCCCAGCGGCCCCGTCGTGGTTTCCACGCCGGGAATACCCACTTCCGGATGGCCCGGAGTTTTGGAGTGAAGTTGTCGGAATTGTTTCAGTTCGTCAAGGGGCATCGGATAACCGGTGAGATGTAGCATGGTATAGAGCAAAGCGGAGCCATGGCCGGCAGAAAGGATGAAACGGTCTCGATCCGGCCAATCCGGTTTTTGAGGATTATGTTTCAAGACTTCGGAATAAAGTACGGTTGCAACTTCCGCCATGCCCAGGGGCATTCCCGGATGTCCGGATTTGGCTTTCTCGACAATGTCTGCCACCACACCTCGGATCGTATTGGCGATTTTTGGGATCATGGAAAACCTCCTTATCGTTATAAGAATTGGTTATATCTATTGTACTATATTTGGAAGGGACATAATCAGAGAATTTCATGGCTGAAATTATTTTAGCCTGAACAGATAATTATAAAATTAAATAAAGCAGAGAAGACTCCTTCTCTGCTTTTAAGTAAATGAAACCGTAACTATCCATTCCGTTAGAACTTAAACTGATTGTTTTGACTTACTTGAGGTTGGCTCTGAAGTCCTGCTTGGAAACCGGCTTTGACATCAGCGATGGTCTGTTCCGCTAATGTCCGTTCTGCAGCTTCGATCATCCGACGGACCATGTTTCCTCCGATGGCGCCGGTATCGCGGGTTGCCATGTACCCCCAGTAACCACCCTGGACTTTGGAAAGATCGATATTCAATTCATTGGCGATCTCGTATTTGAATTTGTCCAATGCGGGGCCAGCTGCTTTAACGAGGTAACTGTTGCTCTTTTGTCCGGTACCCATTTAGATATCACCTCCTTACACCCATAGCTTTAACCCATTAAAGACCTGCTATGACTCATTTTTTTTGGAAGTTTCGGAAAAAACCGTTTATCTCTTATTTTCGGGGCCGAAAGCTTCCCTTTCGAAGATTTGCTGCTGTTTGTTAAGGCATTGCTGGGAAATGTATTGCTGGGCGGCGGAGACCATAACCCGGGTTAATTCACCGCCGAACCGGGCAATGACATAGGGCGGAAGATTCCAGACGGATTCCGGAAATATGTCGATGGGCCGTCCGCTGTGATTGAACAGTTTGGCCTTGACGTAATGGCGTTTCAACAGGATCACCTCTTTTATCTGTGGTGCTGTGGGCGGCAACGAAAAACATCCGTTTAATAATAAAAATTGCCGATTTCGGTTAATTTAACTCAGGTAAAGATTGACTTTTTCAAAATTAACTTATATAATTATCCAAGGTGATTTTTGGTGAAAGTGAATATCGGTTCTATACGCGAACTGCGGGGCGGAAGCATTGGGTTTCAGGGCGAACAAGCCGTCGAGGTCCTCGACGAAGTCGAAGAACTCGGTTTGAAACTTACCGGTCCGGCAAAGATTGAAGGAAAGGTAACCAATACCGGCGAGGGATTTTTGGTGGAAGCTGAACTTTCCTTTAGTTATGAAGCAAATTGCAGCCGTTGTTTGGAACCGATCCGGACGACCCAAAATCTCCAAATCAAAGAAGAATTTATTCCAGATCATTCACAGGTCGAAGAGGACTCGGTGTTCACCTTTCAGGGAGATACCATCGACCTCACAAAATGCATTAATGAGCAGGTTATTTTGGCTTTGCCGATGAAAATTCTGTGCCGTGCCGATTGCCGGGGCATTTGTCCTGTCTGCGGCGGGAATCTCAATCAACGGCAATGCGAATGTAAAGTTCAAGAAATTGATCCCAGATTGGAGAAGTTAAGAAGCTTGTTACCTACAGAAGGAGGTGGATTTAATGGCAAACCCAACAAATAGAGCCTCCCGAACACGGAAAAGAATGCGTCGTGCCAATTGGAAAGCTACAGCACCGCAGACCGGTACTTGCCCGCAATGTCACGAACCGAAACTGCCTCATACCGTTTGCGGTAATTGCGGTCATTATAAAGGTCGGGAAGTTATCGCCAAGGTTGATTGACCTTTAGTGGTCCTCAACCTTTTTTTTTGCCAAGTTATTTGCATTGACCATATATTTCCTTGACAATTATTTGTTTTTCGTTATACTAAAGGTTAGTTTTCTGGAGGTGTTTGGATGAAGATAGCCGTCGATGCCATCGGTGGAGATTTTGCTCCCCGGGAGATTGTCCTCGGTGCGATTGACGCTTGCCGGGAATTCGACGCAGAGGTTATCTTGGTTGGTATCGAACCGGAAATCCGTCAGATACTGGCCCAACACGATACTGCCGGTTTAAAACTGGAAGTGCACCATGCCTCCGAAGTGATTGCCATGGATGAACATCCGGCGAATGCCGTAAAGCGCAAAAAGGATTCATCCTTGGTGGTAGCCAATCAATTGGTGAAACGGAAAGAAGCCGCCGCAGTCATTTCCGCCGGGAATACCGGTGCGGCCATGAGCGCTTCTTTGCTTTATATCGGCCGGATTCCAGGGATCAAACGCCCGGCCATCGCTTCGCCGATGCCCACCCGTACAGGTGTCAGCGTGTTGCTGGATGCCGGAGCCAATGCGGATTGCGACCCCGACAATTTGGTCCAATTTGCCATCATGGGCTCAATTTATGCCGAAAAAGTACTGGGACTGCCGGAGCCTAAGGTCGGCCTGTTGAGTATCGGAGAAGAAGAGACCAAAGGGAACAAGTTAACCGTCGAAACCCATCAGTTATTGAAAGAAGCTCCGGTGAAGTTCATCGGAAACATTGAAGGTCGCGATGTGCACCGGGGAAGCTGCGATGTCATCGTTTGCGATGGTTTTGTCGGAAATATCGTTCTTAAGCTGTCGGAAGGATTGGCTTCGATATTGTTTGGGCAGATTAAAGATGCGGTCCGTACCAATCCCCTGGCTACCCTGGGCGGTTTGTTGATGAAGCCGGCTTTTGCCGGACTGAAGGCCAGAATGGACTATACGGAGTATGGCGGGGCGCCTCTTTTAGGGCTCAACGGGATTAGTATCATCAGCCATGGCAGCTCCAATGCCAAAGCGGTTAAAAATGCGATTAGAGCTGCAATAAAAGCGGTTAATGAAGATATAGTCGGCAAAATAAAGTCTGAAGTCCGTTCGTTGACGGATCAGAAAGATGAAGGGGAGAATAATGGGTAAGGTCGCATTTATTTTTCCCGGACAGGGATCCCAGTACGTGGGGATGGGCAAGGAAGTGGCGGAGAATTATCCCATGGCCGCGGAGACGTTTGCGGAAGCCAACGATGTCCTGGGTTACGATTTGGCAGCGCTTTGCTTTAACGGCCCCGAGGACCGACTCAAGGACACACGGAATGCCCAACCCGGAATTATGACCACCAGTGTGGCTTTGCTAAGAGTGCTGGAATCGGAAGGGTGTGAACCGGATTTTGTGGCCGGGCACAGTTTGGGAGAATACAGTGCCTTGGTGGCTTCTAAAACGCTCCCGTTTAAGGATGCCTTGAAGCTGGTCCAACGCCGTTCCGGATTGATGGCGGAAGCCGATCCGGAAGGGCAGGGAGCCATGGCGGCTGTGCTGGGTCTGGAACGGGCCACAGTCATCGAATGTCTTGATGCCGCCGGAGGGCAGGTGGAAGCGGCCAATTTTAACTGCCCCGGACAGATTGTGGTGTCCGGGACTAAGAACGGTTTGGAAAAGGTCCAGGAAGAAGTGATGGCCCGTGGGGGCAAGTTCATTCCCCTGGCGGTGACCGGAGCTTTCCATTCCAGCTATATGAAACCGGCCGCCGACCAAATCTATGAGCAATTAAAGCAGACGGAATGGAATGAACCGGCCGTTCCTCTCATTTCCAATGTGGATGCTGCGCCGGCAACCAAAGATACCTTGGCTGAAAAACTGTACCGCCAAATATTCTCGTCGGTATTGTGGGAAGATACCTTATACTATCTGGCTAATCACGGTGTGGATACCTTTGTGGAAATCGGCCCGGGGAAGGTATTGTCCGGTTTGGTAAAAAAGACATTAAAAGGAGTCAATATACTCCAATGTGAGGACCTGGCCTCGCTTAAAAAAGCACTTGCAATTTTAAAGGAGGTCTAGTAATATGAGATTAGCGCAAGAGGTGGCAATTGTTACCGGTGCTTCCAGAGGTATCGGCAAAGCGATTGCCAAGGCCTTAAGTGCTGAAGGAGCAGCCGTAGTCCTCTCCGGTCGGTCTGAAGAGGTGAACAATGTCGCGGCTGAAATTTGTGAGGCCGGCGGCAAAGCCGTCGCCTGCATCGGCGATGTGACCAAGATGGCGGATTGCGAGGCCTTGGTCGAAAAAGCCGTTAAAACTTTCGGAAAACTTGACATACTTGTAAACAATGCGGGTATTACTAAAGATAATCTGTTGCTCCGGATGTCGGAAGAAGATTGGGATACCGTATTGAATATTAATCTCAAAGGGACTTTCCTCTGTACGAAAGCTGCCATCAAACCCATGATGAAGCAGCGTTCCGGCAAGATTATCAATATTGCTTCGGTTATCGGCCTGATGGGCAATGCCGGACAAGCAAACTATGCAGCATCCAAGGGTGGCATTATTGCTTTCACCAAGACCATGGCCAAAGAATTAGGTTCGCGGAATATCCGGGTCAATGCAATTGCTCCTGGATTCATCGAAACCCGAATGACCGATGTCCTTTCCGAGGAAACCAAAAATAACCTGCTGCAGCACATTCCGCTGGGTTGCTTTGGGAAACCTGAATATGTGGCTGACGCAGTGGTTTTTTTGGCTTCTCCAGCTGCCTCCTACATCACCGGCCAGGTGTTGAATGTTGACGGCGGAATGGTGATGTAAACCAGATTAAGTTTGTTTTGCAATACTTAAATCTACCAACCTCGGTGTTTGGAAGGAGGTGAAGTGGTTGGATATCTTAAGCAAAGTCAAAGAAATTGTCGTTGAACAATTAGGTGTTGATGAAGAAGAAGTTACCGAACAAGCTTCATTTGTGGATGATTTAGGAGCTGACTCTCTGGATATCGTTGAATTGATTATGGCGCTCGAAGAGGAATTCGATCTGGAAATTCCCGACGAGGATGCTGAAAAGATTGTGACGGTGGCTGACGCCGTAAATTACATTAAAGAGAATGTCCAATGATTTTTTAGAGAGTCCCGTGTTTACGGGGCTTTCTTTTACATCGGAATTTCCAAAAAGTTCATATAAAAACAATTTGAGGTGGATGATGAAGCATCGTGTTGTCATTACCGGTTTGGGATGTGTCACGGCTGTAGGCATTGGGAAAGAGGAATTTTGGACGTCGCTTATCAACGGTGTATCCGGCGTTGATCATATTCGATCCTTCGACACCACAGGTTTTGAGGTGAAAATTGCAGCGGAAGTCAATGCTTTTGATCCTGCCCAGTTCCTCGATAAAAAAGAATTGCGGCGAACGGACCGCTTTGTCCAATTTGCCGTTGCCGCCACCCGGATGGCCTTGGACGATGCCAAGCTCGAAATCAACGAGAACAATGCCGGGGAAATCGGCGTGGTGATCGGGTCCGGAATCGGCGGTATTAAAACCTTGGAAGAACAAGCCCGGGTGTTGGTGGAAAAAGGCCCCAATCGGATCAGCCCGTTATTGATCCCCATGATGATCCCGGATATGGCTTCCGGATTTGTTTCCATCGTGGTCGGGGCACGGGGCCCCAATCATTCCGTGGTTACGGCGTGCGCTTCGGCGACCCATTCCATCGGCCATTCCATGCGCATGATTCAAAGCGGTTATGCCAAGGCCATGATCACCGGAGGGACGGAAGCGGCCATTTCTCCGTTGCCGGTAGCCGGGTTCACT
>JAKOSX010000103.1 GCA_029776595.1 Bacillota bacterium
AGAAATGTTTCTCCGTACCTGAAAAAGAGCGAGTCTTGTTATAGACTAAAATGGGTGGTCCCGCGGAATAGGCCCACGTTTCGTCCCAGCAAAAGGAGGAAACGTGGGCTAATTTATTTGGTGGAGGTATGGACGATGATCATTGTGACCAATCAAAACATGACCGAAACGCAATGGGAAAATCTTTGCAGGAACCTGGAAGAGCGGGGGTTTCAGATCCATGTCATCCAGGGGGTTGAAAAGAGAGTCATCGGAGCCGTGGGCGACAAGCGCCGGGTTGACTTCAGATATTTAGAAAGCATTCCCGGTGTGGAAAAAGTCATTCCCATCCTCAGTCCGTATAAACTGGCCGCTCGGGATGTCCGGCCGGAAGGCAGCGTGGTCCAGGTGGGCGACCTGAAAATCGGCGGTGGCCATTTTGGGGTGATTGCCGGTCCGTGCGCAGTGGAAAGTGAAGCGCAAATGATGGAAGTGGCCGAGGGACTGAAAGCGGCCGGAGCCAACGGACTGCGGGGCGGTGCTTTTAAACCGAGAACTTCTCCTTACAGTTTCCAGGGGCTGGAGGAAACCGGATTAAAATTGTTGGCTCAAGCCCGGGAAAAAACCGGTTTGCCGGTGATCACCGAGTTGATGAATTTAACCGAGTTGGATTTGGTGGTCGAGTATGCGGATATTATTCAGATTGGCGCCAGAAACATGCAGAATTTTGGGCTGTTGCGGGCTGTCGGGCGACAACCCAAACCGGTACTTTTAAAACGCGGTTTGTCGGCGACGGTGGAAGAATGGCTTATGGCAGCGGAATACATTTTGGCTGAGGGCAACGAAAAGGTGATCCTATGCGAGCGGGGGATTCGGACTTTTGAAACGGCTACCCGAAATACGCTGGACTTGAGCGCCGTTCCGTTGGTCAAGAGTTTATCCCATCTGCCGGTGGTGGTGGACCCCAGTCACGGGACAGGAAAACGGAAGCTGGTGATCCCTATGGCCAAAGCCGCAGTGGCCGCCGGTGCCGATGGGTTGCTCATCGAGGTCCATACAGATCCGGCCAATGCCTGGAGCGATGGAGAACAGTCCCTTGACTTGAATGAATTCGGAGAATTGATGAAGGAAGTTCGAAAGATCCTGGCAGTTGAGGGTAAACAACTCGGTTAAACGGGAATACGTGTATACACGTATGCATGGTGTTTATTTTTATTGACATGCCCGTTCAGGCTGGAATATAATAAAGACAAAAGGGGAGTAGCTGAAGGCAGATTTTGCCTGAGGTATGGCCAACAGTACGGTAGCAATACCTGGCCATCCGCTTGGATTCAAGTAGCCAGACCTTTAACAATAGTGCTGTATAGTGCTTATTGTTAAAGGTCTTTTTGCTTTTTTTAGGCATTTGAAAAAATCCATGGGCATAGGGAGGTGGCTGGCGAAAGAAATGATGAGGAGTTCATTCGGCTGAAGGGCGGCCGCGAGTAAACCAAAGATAAGAAACCTATACTAGCACAAGGGAGTGGTGACGATGTGGAAGACGATTTCGGTGACAACCGGGACACGGGTTCAATTTGTGGATATCACGGCCCAAGTCGGGGCTGAGGTAGCAAAGAGCGGAGTGAAAAACGGCATCTGCTATGTGTTCGTCCCGCATACGACTGCCGGAGTCACCATCAATGAAAACGCGGATCCGGATGTGGTCCGGGATTTAACTACCACTTTGGCCCGGATCGTGCCGGAGCATGGGGATTATCACCATAGTGAAGGCAATTCTGACGCTCATCTGAAAGCATCGTTCATGGGATTTCATGCAGCCGTTCCGGTTATTGACGGAAGGCTGGCCCTTGGAACATGGCAGGGGATTTATTTTTGCGAATTTGACGGCCCGCGCCGCCGACATGTGAAAGTAGGAGTTATGGGAGAAAAGGAGTGAGTAAGCATGAGTCAGCATCCGTGGTATCGTACAGAAATCTCCGAAACAGCTCAGAAACTGAATACCAATCTGGAAATGGGTCTGACCGATACGCAAGTTGAAGCCAAACGGCTGGAGTATGGATTAAATGAGCTGGCGGAAGAAGCGGGTAAGTCCATTTGGTCGATGTTGTTGGACCAGTTTAAAGAATTTTTAGTGGTTTTATTGCTCATTGCAGCGGTTATTTCCGGTTTCTTAGGCGAATGGGTTGATTCGGTCGTTATTTTAATCATTGTGGCCCTCAATGCATTTTTAGGCGTATTTCAGGAGTTTAAAGCCGAGAAAGCGTTGGCTGCCCTTAAAAAGTTGGCCGCACCTCATGCCAAAGTGCTGCGTAACGGGCATGTGCATGAAATTTCCGCATCTGAGTTGGTACCGGGCGATATCATTATATTGGAAGCCGGCGATTTTGTCCCGGCGGACTGTCGCCTGATCGAAGCCGTTAATCTTAAGGTCGAAGAGTCGGCACTGACCGGAGAATCGGTTCCGGTGGATAAAGTAACCGAGACCTTTACAGACGAATTGCCTCTGGCGGACCGGAAAAATCTCGTGTTTATGGGGACGGTCGTCACCTATGGCCGGGCGAAGGCCATCGTGACGCAAACCGGAATGCAGACTGAAATCGGGCAGATTGCCAAAATGATTCAGCAAGTGGAGCCGGAGACTACGCCCCTTCAGGAAAAGTTAGCCGAATTCGGCAAATATCTCGGCGTCCTGGCTTTGGGGATTTGCGCGCTCATCTTCGTTATCGGCTGGATGCGGGGCGAGCATCCGGTGGAGATGTTCCTGACCTCCGTCAGTCTGGCGGTGGCCGCCATTCCGGAAGGGCTTCCGGCCATTGTCACCATCGTGCTGGCTTTGGGCGTGCAGCGAATGGCCAAAGAACGGGCGATTATCCGCAAATTGCCGGCAGTGGAAACTTTAGGGGCAGCGACGGTGATTTGTTCCGATAAAACCGGAACATTGACCCAAAACCAGATGACCGTCCGTAAGATATATGTGGCCGGCGATACTTACGATCTCAGCGGGCAAGGTTATTCTCCCGAAGGGGAATTCTCCCAAAACGGTCAAGCGATAAAGGTGCCGGACGAAGGTGCCCTGAAAACCTTGTTGCTGGCCGGAGCCCTTTGCAACGATGCCAATTTGACCCGGGAAAAAAATGAAGGCGCGGATGTATGGAAAATCATCGGCGATCCGACGGAAGGCGCTTTGGTGGTCGCAGCCGCCAAAGCCGGTATCCGGCGGGAAAAGATCGGTGCCGAATTTCCACGGGTACTGGAGATTCCTTTTGATTCGGACCGGAAATTAATGACCACCATTCACCGGGGAAGCCTTCCGGAAGAACATTTGCGTCGGCTCGAAGCAGAACGGCCCGACGGTTTGTGGGCGGTTACCAAAGGTGCGCCGGATATGGTTCTCAGCCGCTGTGTGGCTTATCTCAGCCCACAGGGAATCCGGGAACTGACCCCTGAAGTCTGTGAACAATTGTTGGGGATCAATGAAGCCATGGCCAAGGATGCCTTACGGGTGCTTGCCGTGGCGGTACGGCGGATGCCTCCGGCGGAGCAGGTCGATCTTGAACATACGGAAGAAGAGTTGATTTTCGTCGGATTCTGGGGCATGATCGATCCGCCGCGACTGGAAGTCCGCGATGCTATCGCTGAATGCCGCGCGGCTGGAATTAAACCGGTGATGATCACCGGAGACCATCGGGTAACGGCAACGGCCATTGCCAAAGAATTGGGCCTTCTCACCGAAGGGCAGCTTGTGGTGAACGGCCAGGAGCTGGACCAGATGTCTGAAGAGGAACTGGCGGAGCAAGGCGAACAGATTGCCGTTTACGCCCGGGTGTCGCCGGAACATAAAGTCCGAATCGTGGATATGTTCCGTAAAAAGGGCCATGTAGTCGCCATGACCGGTGACGGGGTCAATGATGCGCCGGCTTTGAAACGGGCGGACATCGGAGCGGCGATGGGTATCGCCGGGACCGATGTGGCCAAAGGCGCTGCGGAGATGGTGTTGGCCGATGATAATTTTGCTACCATCGTCGGTGCGGTTCGGGAAGGCCGGATTATCTTTGAAAATATCAAAAAAGCCGTCTATTTCCTGTTGTCCTGTAATATCGGTGAAATTTTCTCTATCTTTTTCGCCATTTTACTCCAATTGCCGGTCCCGTTGGTTGCTATCCAGATCCTGTGGGTCAATCTGGTGACGGACAGTTTGCCTGCCTTGGCATTGGGCATGGAACCAGCTGAACCGGGGATCATGAAACGGCAACCCCGTCGGAAAGATCAGGGGATTTTCACGAAAGGCATGAAACGGACGATTTTCTTTGATGGATTGTTCATTGGCTTTATTACGCTGGTTGCGTTTGATATCGGCTACAAAATTGAAAATAATGTGGATATGGGACGGACGTTGGCCTTTGCGACCTTGAGTTTTTCTCAGTTGATCCATGTGTTCAATTTCCGGTCGATTCGGGATTCCATCTTTAAGCCCGGTGCTAAAATTAATCCCTATTTGATTGGTGCCAGCGTTGTTTCGGGTTTAGTCCAGTTTGTCGTGATGGCGATTCCTTCATTCAGGAATATCTTCAAAATCGTATATTTGGATTGGGTCCATTGGGGATATGTGTTTGGCCTGTCCTTATTGACTATCCCTGTGGTTGAATTCTGGAAGGCCATATTTATCCGGCGACGTTGTAAAGATTGTTAATAAAGAAAAAGACTACCGCGAGGCAGTCTTTTTTTATAAGTTTAAGCAAGTGAATCGGGATGTATCGAAGAACTATTGTTTCGTCTCTGACTTTAAGCGAAGGATGTGTTCCGCCGCTTCTCCCAAATGGGAACAGGTTAGGTCGGCATACGGGTCCGGGTCGCCTAATTTAATAGTGCGGCAGCCGGCGGCTTTCCCGGCCATGCTGTCGGTTTCCCGATCGCCAATCATCCAACAGAGCGCTGGGTCCAGCCGGTATTTATCGATCAACGTTAAAAGCATTCCGGGTTTGGGTTTACGGCAGTCGCAGGGTTGATGGAAGTGGGGGCAATAGAGGATTTCATCGATTCCGGCGTTTTCGGTGCTGAGAAGTTTCCGGAGCCGACGGTGAATGGCTTCCAACCGACGGTGGGTAAGGAAGCCCAACTCGATTCCACCTTGGTTGGTGACGATAAAGATATAATAGCCCGCTTCTTTTAGTTGCCGGATGGCGGCGGGAACCCAGGGGTAAAGGCTCAAATCCTGAGGCTCATTGACATGTCGCGTATTGTCGTTGATGACACCGTCCCGATCCAAAAAAATTGCGGCATTGGGCATGGCTGACACTCCAATAAATGCGTTTTACGTTATTATTCCCTGAATGGAGCCGTTAACCGGGCCGGGAGAAAAAGGGATGATCATCCGGAACGTTCTTTGGCTTGGGGTGCCATTTTTTCGATTAATTCAAGGAGGTAGGGCTTTCCTTCCGCATTTTGCCTGGATAGTAACAGGAGGCAGGCATGGACGTCCGCATCGGCCCGGTGGGCGGTTTCCACCCGAATGTCATGGGCGGTCAGCAAGTTTTGAAGTCCCCGGGACCGATAGCCTTTGCGATACCAGTTGATACCGGTCATGGAACAAAGCCAGGGCTTGGACGCAGCCTCCGGAAACAAACGCTTGACAAAGCCCAGATCAAACTGGGCGTTATGGGCGATAATAAATTCAGCCTGGCTGATCATGGCTTCGATCCGGGCATGGTCCAGGGTCTTGCCTTGGACCGCTTTGCGGCTGATACGGTGCACCCGGTAGGCGCCGGGAGAAATGGGGCAGGAAGGTTCCCGGAGCCCTACGTATTGGTCGATGGTTTCCAGGATTTTGCCGGTCTGCCGGTGAAATGAGAACAATACGATGGCCAGTTCGATGATTTCTTCCATCATCGGGTTTAATCCGGTGGTTTCGACGTCGATAAATGCCGCTTTCCCGATATTTGGGTCTTTTATGATGTTTTCCATAGTTTTCCTTTTCCGAAATAAGTCTTCCGTGTAAGGCCTTTCGCAGATTAATTCTTGGTAAGGCGGGAATATCCTGCCTTTATCGGGAAATTGAAAATTTAATCAAAATGTAACAGGCAACGGCCGATTCAAACCGAATTGGTTCACTATGAAAACCCATCGGCTGACGGATGGAACGTTCGGAAAAGAGGGAAAACCATGAAACAGTTGGAAAGACGGGGTTTGCCTTTTGCAGCGATTATTGCAACGGTCTTATTTTGGGGCTTGTCTTACATCAGTACGAAAAGTCTGTTGGAGACGATGACTCCCTTTCAAATTGCCGCCTGCCGTTATACGCTGACCGTCATTATTCTCGGCGGAATCGGCTTGGGGATGCGCTGGTTGAAACCTTTACCGCTTCGGGAATTGCCCCGGTTGATACTGGCGGCCTTCATCGGTATCGGGGTTTACTTCGTTTGCGAAAATTCCGGGTTGAAGCTGACGACGGCCGGGATGGGTTCTTTGATCATCGCTACGATTCCGGTGCTGAATACGATGGTTACGGCGTTTTGGATGAAGAAACCCACTTCTCGAACGGTCTGGACCGGCGTCTTGTTGTCGGTGGCCGGGGTTTTTATTATACTCCGGGGCGGCGCCGACTTCTCTTTCCAATCCTTTTGGGGAAATCTGTTGGTGCTTGGCGCAGCGTTATCCTGGGTCGCTTATACCTTGCTCAATCAACCCTTGACCCGGGCCTATGACGTGTTTTCGCTCAACGCATACCAATCTGTGGTCGGGACCATATTTCTGACGGCTTTGGCCTGGACGGAAGGTGCGGCCATGCCCCGGCTCACCGCAGAAATTGCTGCCAATCTGGTATTCTTGGCTCTATGTTGTTCGGCGCTGGGTTTTTTCTTTTACAATTACGCCTTACGCCATTTGGGATCCACCGTAGTGACGACCTTTATTAACTTTATCCCGGTGGTGGGCGTTCTTGGCGGGGTATTCATTCTCGGAGAGCGCTTGGGCATTTTTCAAATCCTTGGCGGCATCATCATCGTAACCGGAGTGTTTTTGGTCAGTATGGGAGAAAATCGGGGGAGAGGATGAATACTGGGTAATGCGTAATGGTTACCGGGTTATGGGTGTTAGGTGCTAGGTACTGGTTTGAGGTAGGAATGCGTTAGCGTTCCTTCCATAACTTAGAACCCGGGACCCAGGGCCCCAGGCCTAGGACCTCATATCAAGATGAAGCTGTGCACTGTGAACTTAAGCCCAGAACCCGGGCCCTAGTATCCCGAACTCCGTACCGGGAAACCGGTTATATCCACTTTTCCGGAATCGGTTCGGGGCGGTACCGATCGATGTAGTCGAGGCAGGCTTCGATGTTGTTTGTGACGAAATAAAGTTTTTGGCATTCGGGTTTGGCGAAATTCTGGCCGATGATCTCGTCGAACTGGCGCAGCAGCGGGTCGTAATAATTGTTGATGTTCAAGATGACGATGGCTTTCTGATGATAACCTAATTGTTTGAGGGTGATGATCTCCAGATGCTCTTCTAAAGTACCGTAACCGCCGGGTAAAGCGATAAATGCATCAGACCGTTCGTCCATCACCGCTTTGCGGGTGCGTAAGTCTTTGGTGACGATGAATTCATCACAGCTTTCATACGCAACGCCTTTAATATTTAACGCCTCGGGAATCACACCGATGACTTTTCCGCCGTGTTCGTGAACGGCGCGGGCCGTGGCTCCCATCAGTCCGCGCATACCGCCGCCGAAGAGCATGGTGTCGCCGTGTTTGGCTATGGATTCGCCAAGTTTGGCTGCAGCTTCAAAGTATATCGGGTCCAGTTCGCAGCTGGACGAACTGTAAACACAGATAGTACGGTTCATCCTGATCATCCTTTGTTTTTCGAATTATTATATCATATATTGCGATGAAAAAGTTATGATATGAAAGGATTTTTATGGGTTTTACCAGTATTTTGTATGAATTTTTTTAAATTTTCTATTTACAGAACGGGGTATTTTAGGTATACTAATAAATGCGCCGTCGCGAGGCGGTGAAAATGGGCGATTAGCTCAGTTGGTGAGAGCACCTGCCTTACAAGCAGGGGGCCGTAGGTTCGAGTCCTACATTGCCCACCATGTTTACGGAGCCGTGGTGTAGTCGGTCTAACATGCCAGCCTGTCACGCTGGAGATCGCGGGTTCGAGTCCCGTCGGCTCCGCCATCAAAAAAAGAGAAAAAATAAAAATAGCTTGA
>JAKOSX010000104.1 GCA_029776595.1 Bacillota bacterium
AGAGTGGAAAAGCAACACCAAGGTCAACAGGATTCCAATCCATCCCTTACGAAACATGGATCACATTCCCCCCTGCCGCTTTAAACAGCCGATTTTCTACAGCGGTGCCCACTCCCGTCTTCTCCAGCCCTTCCACATAAATCCGGGTCGCTTTCATTTGATCGCAGGAACGCAGCAAGTCATAAAGACGGGCTGCGGCAATCCAGGGACTTTCCCGAGGGCCCAGATCCAACACGGTGACATCCTGATAACAATTCAAATGTTCCGAAAAGGCTAACACAATGATATTTTCGTCCCCTGTTTCTCCGATCATTCGGTTGATGGCGGCAACCACCGCCTGTTCTTCCCCTTCCACCAGAGTCACCGGCGCCTCAGGAGCATAATGCCGATATTTCATCCCGGGCGCCTGAGGACGGTCCACCGTTTCACCGCCGGTCACCACTTCTACAGGCTCTGCCAAAATCTCCTCCACCATCTCCCGGGTAACGGAACCCGGCCGTAAGATATAAGGTTTTTCCGCCAACAATAACACGGTGGATTCGATTCCGGCCGGGCAGGGGCCGGCATCGATGATCATGGGAATTTTGCCGTCCAAATCTTCCCGGACATGCTCTCCCCGGGTGGGGCTGGGCCTGCCCGAAAGATTGGCGCTGGGGGCAGCCACCGGCCGATTGACCAGCCGCAACAATTCCCTGGCCACCGGATGGGAAGGCATCCGGACAGCAACCGTAGGAAGCCCTGCGGTGACCGTGGAGGAAATCTCCGCCTTTTTGGGAAATATCAACGTCAACGGCCCCGGCCAAAACGCATCGATTAGCCGTTGATACCTGGGGTCAACCGTCTCCGTGATCTCCGAAAGTTGACGGTGATGCCAGATATGAAGGATTAACGGATTATCACCGGGCCTGCCTTTGACCTGAAAAATATCATGAAGCGCCGCTTCGTGGTTAATGACGGCACCCAAACCGTACACCGTTTCGGTAGGAAAGGCCACCAAACCACCGCCGGCCAATATGTCGGCCGCCGGGCGCAATTGTTCGGGGTCAAACCGTTCCGGATTTATCTTGAGATAATGCGTTTTCATAAGCCTTTCCTCGCCAATGATTCGGAGAATTTATGTTTAGACGAAATTTTCTTCCCGGATGTTCGCCTAAACAAAAATATATTTTGCATTCAATGCCATAATCCTTCCTGCCGCGAATAATTTAATTAAAGATTAACCCTAAATATAAAGGAAATTCCCGAAATAGTTCGAATTTTAAAAGGATAAATTTTGGAGAGATTGCATAAAACAGCTTATAAACCCATGGATTGGCAGATTATGCAATCACTCGCCTTAAGAGGAGTGTTCCCTATGTTATCACAGTTTAAAAGCTTTTTGGATGATTCCCTTTTATTTCTCGTCCCCCCCGAATTACGGGATGCCAAAGGATTGGAGAAAATCCTGATTGAAAACCCTCAAATTAAGTTCGTATCCATGGTGGGCGTCGATTTGGGAGGCAACGACACGGATGAAAAGATTCCGGTCACCAGTTTTCTGGCCAATGTTGAAGAATTTTTATGCGGCGGTATCCAAACCGACGGTTCCAGCGTGGTTTTACCGGGAATTGCCACCCTCAACGACGGTAAAGTGGACTTCAGAGCCGACTATTCCGTCAATTGGTTCGTCGACTATAACTTCGAACATATTGATCATAAAACCGGCCTGCCCGTCGGCACGCTCCGGATTCCTTCCTTCCTGTACCACAACGGAGCCCGCGTCGACTCCCGGTCAATGCTGGCCCAAACAGCGTCTAAGATTGAAGCTGAAATCATCTCTCTCTTGAAAGAGCATCCCCATCTCCGGGAAGAACTGGGCTTTGATGCCGAGGATGTAGACAAAGTGATCCTGACTTCAGCCACTGAACTGGAATTTTGGGTCCGTACTCCGGGAATTCACATTGAAACCGAAAAATTGGCCACCTCCCAGATTCTCCAGGAACAATACTGGAAACGGACAAAAGGTTCAGTGCGGACCGCCCTGGAAAATACGCTCATGCTTTTGGAAAAATACGGGCTCCATCCGGAAATGGGCCACAAAGAAATCGGCGGTGTCAAAGCCACCATCAGCGGCGAAGGACGTTTGGACGACGTCATGGAACAACTGGAGATCGACTGGAAATACTCCCATGCGCTCCAGACGGCTGACAATGAATTGCTGGCCAGGATTATTATTAAAGAAGTTTTCCGCCTCCACGGACTGGAAGTAACCTTTATGGCCAAACCCATTGAAGATGTGGCCGGAAGCGGCGAACATACCCACTTAAGCCTCATCGTCAAATTAAAAGACGGTTCCGTCAGGAACCTTTTCGCGCCGTCCAATCCGAAAACTGAATTTCTGAGCCCCATCGGCTGGGGTGCTTTGATGGGCGTTTTGAAAAACTACGAAGCCGCCGGAGCCTTTATTACCGCTTCCAACGATGCCTTCAACCGTTTGAAACCCGGCTTTGAAGCGCCTGTCTGTATCGTCGGCTCCATCGGGCACAACGTGGAAACGCCTTCCCGGAACCGCACGGTATTGCTTGGACTGATCCGGGACATGGACAATCCGTTGGCAACCCGTTTCGAAGTGCGTTCGCCCAATCCCCATACCAATACCTATCTGGCTCTGACTGCGCTTTATCATAGCGCCATGGACGGGATCCGGTATGCCGTCGTCAACCGGAAAACCTCCGCCCAATTGGAAGCGGAATTTTCGAAACAACCGGGAGAACCCGCCGATTACCTGGAGAAAGACCGGTGCTATCGCAGCGAAGAAAACGTTTTCGAAGCATTTACCGACGAAGAACGGAACCGCTTGTTCGGCACTCCCCCGGCCACCGTATGGGAAGCCATGCAAAACCTGGCCCTTTACCCTGAAAAAACCGCGGTATTAACCCGTTCCGGCGTGTTAACTCCGAAAATCGTGGAATCATACCGCCAGGCCATGCTGTTAATGTGGATCACCGAATTAAAAGACCGGATCATCCCCGACAACATGGAGATCGTCCGGAGTTGCCGTCCTAAACACGACCCTTCCGACTGTTCGGAAGTAGACATCATCGCCTGGAAGCAAGTGCAAGACCTTCGGGTCCGCCTCCTGCAGGATCAGCCGGATCAACCGTCATTATTCAGCAGAATCCGGAAAGCCATTGAAGCCAAGGATTATGAAACCGTCTCCAATCTCCAACTGGAGATGAACCGGCTGATGAAAGAGCTTCATCATCTTTACCATGATTACTTGAGAAATTTGTTGGTGTAAAAGAAAATCGGCATAGTTGACAGTGTCAGCTATGCCGATTTTCTTTTTGTTTTTATTGATATTATACCAGAAAAGCTTACATCCGCAACGGTTTGTTTTTAGACTCCAGCGGCAAGGGTTACTCTTCCCCTGAAACCGCTGCCTTGAACCGCTTCCGAGGGAAATAGCGAGAGTTAGGTCTAATTTTCTTCGGGCTTCCTTCCGAAAAGATTCGGCCGGTTTTCAAGATTTCAATTCACCGATAAATATTATATTTCTTCACCAAATTTACCGGGTTATAGCTCATCTTGGCTTGTCTCAGACCGTCGATGCCCATATCCTCTTCCCTGTTGATAAATTGGGTATCGGACCATTGGTTGGCCACAAACTGCTGGTTAATGGCCGCATAGATCCCCTTGTACTCGATATTGGCTTTCTCGATATGGATGACTGCCGTCGTCGCGTTGAGCTTTTCACCGACGGTCAGCGCTTCGATTTTCCCAGCGATACGGATGACCGCGCCGACCAGGCCCAGAGCGGTAAAGTTATGCATCACTTCCTGCATGGCCCGGATCTCTCCGGAAATTTTCGCGCCCTTTTCGTCCGTATGCAAATTAAACCAGTCGGTCTCCAGGTGCAGGCATTCTTTGACGACCCCTTCGTCCATCGGTTGATACTCCCAGGTGTAATTCCGTAAAAATTGATTGAGATGATTGCGCTTGTTGTGGAATTTCCGTCCCGCCAGATCGATCAGGTCAGTGGTGTTGTAGACATAGTCGAAGGTATTCCGGTCTTCCCGGGAACGGATGCGGGAATCCATGGCCTTTGCCCGGGCCACAAACCATTCAGGAACCCGGCGGCAAAAGAATTGTAGCTGATGGCTTTCACAGTATTCGAACATCTTCCGGATGGCCTCATTCAATTTTTGGCCGTCCGACCAGTCTCCGACAGGGGCGAAAAAAAATGACTTCCAACGCTTTGGCTGAGCCAGGAAAAACCAGCAATCCAAAGATTCGTCGTAAGCCACCTTCAGTCCGTAAGTATGCCGCCACATGTAAAAATTGGTAAAGGTATAGTCGGAAAGTTCGGATTGGAGCTTACAGAAAAGCCGATCCATGGCGGGTTTGTCACTTAATGTCATTTCTCTGAAATTCAGCATTCATTTCACCAGTCGGTTGCAGTATTATAATTTTTCGGTTCCAACATCCATGATTCGCCCGAAAGGACGGGTTAATCATATTTTGTCAGGTTATAATAAGATTACCTTAGGAGGTTATGTTCAATGGCAGATAAATTCAGTTTGATCTTGTTCAGCGGAGATTACGACAAGGCCATGGCCGCCTTCACCTTGGCAAACGGCGCTGCGGGAAACCAGATGGAAGTCACTGTCTTCTTCACATTCTGGGGAGTAAGCTTGCTGCGGAACCGTACCCAACCCCGCCGCAGTTTTCTGGAGAATCTCTTTAAAATGATGATGCCGTCCGGTCCCCGGGAACTGGGCTTGTCCAAGATGAACTTCGGAGGGCTGGGGCCCAAACTGATGCAAAAACTCATCGCCGAAAAAAACGGGCAAACCCTCGACGATCTCCTGTCCATGGCCAAAGAACGAAAGATCCGCTTTGTTGCCTGCGAAGCCTCGCTGAAACTGTTGGGCATTGAACCCTCGGAACTCATCGACTATGAGTACCTGGAGATTGCCGGAGTGGACCGTTTTCTGAACAATGCCTCGGAATCCAAGATCTCACTGTTCATTTAAGGTCCGGCTCCACACGGAATACCCTATAAGGAAGATCATAAGTTACGGACAAACGCCCGTAACTTATCACCACACCTTCCATTAACTTATTAAACGGGTTCAAACATATCCTTCCCGACACCGCAGTCCGGACATACCCAATCGTCGGGTATATCCTCAAAAGGCGTACCGGGAGCGATACCGTTGTCCGGATCCCCGACTTCCGGATCATAAATGTAACCGCAAATCGTACATTGCCATTTTTCCATCGTTTTCCCTCCGTTTACTCCCGATTAATCATAGTATAACCCAAGTCAGTCCAAATTCCATTCGGGAAATTATTTAACATGGTTAAATTTTAACATAGAATGAATTATCCGTCAACTCTTTTCCCGGTCTCCCGGTTCTCAGAAAAAAGCCGCTTCCACCATGGCGCAGAGGCAATGATATACCGGAAGATGGAGTTCCTGAATCTCCATGGTTGCCGTCGCCGGTACCGTAATGGCCACGTCACAAAGATCCTTCTGCCGCCCTCCGCCGGCCCCGGTCAGTCCGATGACTTTAAGTCCCAGAAGACGGGCCGTCCAAATGGCCTTGAGCACATTGTCCGAATTTCCGGAAGTACTGATGGCAATTAAAACGTCGCCCGGCCGCCCGTATCCCAGGACCTGCTGGGCAAAGATAAGATCCGCCCCTTGATCATTGGCAATGGCGGTAAGCAACGCTTTGTTGGACGTCAGCGCAATGGCGGGCAAAGCCAACTGCAGCCGGTCATACCAATCTTCCTCCGGAAGTTCCTG
>JAKOSX010000105.1 GCA_029776595.1 Bacillota bacterium
AAGCCCCTCTCCGGAAGGAAGAGGGGCTTTTTTTACAGGCGAAGGTTAACCATTGATTATTGACACATTGGATGGCAGATATACAAGTATATTTTTTGGTTCCCGTGGCAATAATCGATACTGACGGCGCCGAATGTTAATCGGGAGTGATAAGCGCAATGTTAGTCAACAAAGTCGAAATTTGCGGAGTCAATACTTCCAAATTGCCTGTGCTTTCCGGCAGCAAAATGCGGGAACTGCTTGAAAGGATGCAAAACGGGGAACGCTCTGCCCGGGAGGAACTGATCAATGGCAATCTGCGTCTGGTATTAAGTGTTATCCAACGGTTTAACAATCGGGGTGAATATGTCGATGACCTCTTCCAGGTCGGATGCATTGGACTGATGAAAGCTATCGATAATTTTGATTTATCTCAAAACGTGAAGTTTTCGACATATGCGGTACCGATGATCATCGGAGAAATCCGGCGTTATCTGCGGGATAACAATCCGGTACGGGTCAGCCGTTCCCTGCGGGATATCGCATATAAGGCATTGCAGGTACGGGATGCGTTGGTGAGTAAAAATTCGAAAGAGCCGACGGTTGCCGAGATTGCGGCGGAACTCAATGTCCCCCGGGAAGAAGTGGTTTTTGCCCTGGATGCCATTCAGGAACCGGTCTCTCTGTTTGAACCCATTTACCATGACGGCGGCGATCCCATTTATGTGATGGACCAAATCGGCGACGAAAGGCAATTGGACGGCCAGTGGCTGGAAGGTTTGTCCATCAAAGAGGCCATGTCCAAATTGAATGAACGGGAAAGCTTGATTTTGAAAAAGCGCTTCTTCGAAGGGCGGACGCAAATGGAGGTTGCTGATGAGATCGGTATTTCCCAAGCCCAGGTGTCCCGGTTGGAGAAATCAGCCCTTAAGCATATGAGGCGGTATATTTCGGACACTGAAATCGAGTAGACGGGACGGGGGATGGGGTAATATGTTACGGTATCGCTTGTTGACCATTACGGTTTTGATCGCCGTTTTTCTGGGAGTGGGTTCCGCCAGTTCCGGTTTTGCCTGGATGAAACCTTCCGCCCTGGAAGCGTACAATCAAAAGAACTTAATCCGGCTGCATGTGATCGCCAACAGCGACACACTAGTCGATCAACAGCTTAAACTTCAGATCCGCGATCGCATTGTCAAGTTGACGGAGGAGTTTTTGCTGGATATAAAGGATCCGGATCTGGCCGAGGGCATTCTTCGGGCCAATTTGGACCGGATTGTGGCTGTCGCCCGGGATGAACTGGCAAAACACCACCGGGATTTGCCGGTCCGGGCGGAATTTGGCCATCATATGTTTCCGGAGCGGGAATACCCCTTTGGCACCTTGGGCGCAGGAGAGTATAAAAGCCTTCGGGTGATTGTGGGAGAAGGCAAAGGCCGCAATTGGTGGTGTATTCTTTATCCGCCTTTATGTCTTCTCTCTCCGGATGCCCCGGCGTTTAAAGGGGAGACTAACCGGCAGCAGCCCAAAATGGAATACCGGCTGGCCTTCTTGGAAGACTGGGTGAAGTCCAAAGGCTTGACCATGGACGAATTTTGGAAAAATTGGGGAAAGTTCTTTGGATTGATTTAAAAAGTTGACCGTTTAAAAGTGTAAAAGGGATACAAGGTACTGGGTACTAGGTTCCAGGTTATGGTAGGAAGGCATTTGCGTTCCTCACCTAAACTCGGTACTTAGAAAACCAGAAGCTAGGTCCCATAATTTAAGTCTTTGTCCACACTTGTTGGTGTGGTTTTTTCTTTACTTGTTAGTGTGGTTTTTTCTTTTGGGAGGGAATCGGCGTTTAGGAAGCGAAAGTAAAGGAAAATGAGTCGAAGGGGTAGTGATGATGCTCAATATCGGTATTTGTCAGCTGCAGGTGTCGGAGAGTAAACCGGAGAATCTAAACCGGGCCGAAAGGCTGATGCGGAAAGCCCGAGAGGGCGGAGCGGATATCCTGGTGTTGCCGGAGATGTTCAATTGTCCGTATGACAACCGTTATTTCCCCGTTTTCGCGGAGGAAGAGCAAACGGGGGAGACTGTCCGTTTCCTGGCGGAGACTGCCGCTTCCCTCCAATGTTATATCGTCGGAGGCTCCATTCCGGAACGGGACGGGGACCGAATCTATAATGCCTCATTCATCTTCGACCCCAAAGGACAACGCATCGGCAAGCATCGGAAGCTGCATCTGTTTGACATCGACGTCCCGGGACGAATTGCCTTTAAAGAGTCGGCGGTCTTCACGCCCGGCAGCGATTTGACCGTCGTTGACAGCATGCATGGCCGGTTCGGCGTGGGAATCTGCTATGATATCCGTTTCCCTGAATATTTCCGGTTGTTGTCCGATGCCGGTATCCAGATACTGTTTTTGCCGGCCGCCTTTAATATGGTGACCGGTCCGGCTCATTGGGAAACGCTGCTCCGGGCGCGGGCCATCGACAATCAGATTTTCGTGGTTGCCGCCAGTCCGGCGCGTAATCTCGCAGCCAGTTATGTGGCTTACGGTCATTCCATGGCTATCGGCCCCTGGGGTGAGATCCTGTGGCAGGCCGAAGCGGAAGAGACCGTTCAGGTGGTGGGGATCGACCTTAACCGTATCGCCGAAGTCCGCCAAAACATGCCTCTCCACCAGCACCGGCGGAAGGATTTGTATCGGGTGGAAAAGGTGTCAAAATAGTCGACCGTTGGCATCGGGTGCCTTCTGCCTGAATTTACCCTTGGTTATTCCCCTGAATGTCCTCAGGTATAATCTGTTCCGGTTTGACGAAAACGGCGAAGAGGATGGCGATGGTGGCGCAGATGGCGGCGGTGGTAAAGAAGACCGGCGGTTTGGAAAGTTTCTCCGCATAGCCGAAAAGGGGCGGTCCTACGGCCACGCCAAAGAAACGGACCGTCCCGTATAAACAGGTAATCAGCCCCCGCTCAGTTTTGGGCGCGGTGGAGGTGATCAAGGTGTTGAGGGCGGGTAAAACAGCGCCGGTGCCTAAACCTAAAACCGTGGCTGTCACTACAAACCAGATTATCTTTTTACACGGGCAGAATAAAGCCAATCCTCCGCCGACCATTACTAAGCCTCCGACCACGGCAATTTTGAGAATCTTCGCCAATTGTTTCTGCATCACCGTTCCGAGGAGGAACGCCACCACGGCCATGACCAATACCGGAACGGCCAATATCCAACCCCGCTGAAAAACCCCCATTTTAAACTCCTTCTCCAAAATATCCGAGAAGAAACTGAGTAAGCCGAAGAGAGAAAAAAGGACCATAAACCCGGCAAAAAAGGAAATGAACAGGGCAACCCATTTCTCTTTGAAGATCTTCAACAGATTCTTCACATATTCGGGGAGAGGCTTCACATTTTCTTTGAGTTTGTCGGTGTTTTCTTTCACAAAGAAGAAAATCAAAAAGGCGACGGGAATCGCCAGAATGCCGTAAACGAAAAAAGGCATGTACCATGCAATGAGGGCGATGGCCGCCCCGGCTAAGGGACTGACGACTTTGCCCAATCCATTGGAAGCTTCCAAAAAGCCTAAGACTTGGGAACGTTCATTCGACTGGATCAAGTCGCTGGCCAATGCCATGCTCAGTTGGTAGGTCCCTCCGGCGCCGATGCCTTGTATGACTCGGGCAGCGATGATCCAGGGGAAGGAATTTTCTTTGAACATGATGGCGAAAACGCCGGCCAGGATGCCGCCGATGCCGTAGACTAACAAGGCCGGGAACATCACCTTTTTCCGGCCGATCCGGTCCGAGATGATGCCGGCGAAAGGGATGACGATGCCGGCAGGGATGGAAAAAACGGTGATTAACAATCCCACCCGGACCACATTGATATGGAGCTCCTTTTGGATACTGGGCAAGACCGGGATCAGCATGGAGTTTCCCAGGACCATGATAAAGGGAACCAAACAGAGCAGGAATATGGTCATGTATAGCTTTTTATCCATGATCGAAACATCCTCAGTATTATAATGGACATCAATCCTTATCTATTGTGCCGAAAAGCGTGCCGTCCTATTTGAGTAACTTTTGGGAAGTCCAGTAATTAACGTAAGCGTTAAATTTTCATGGAGTGGATTGTATTTGGACGGAAATAATGTTTTAATAATTAAATGGTATATGACTGAACATCTATGGACAGAGCAGGTGAAATAATGCTAAAACCCACGAATATCCGGAATGTGGCCATCATCGCCCATGTGGACCATGGCAAAACGACATTGGTGGATTGCCTGCTGAAGCAATCCGGGATTTTTCGTGCCAATGAGCGGGTTGTGGAGCGGGTGATGGACAATAATGATTTGGAACGGGAACGGGGCATCACTATTCTCTCCAAAAATACGTCGGTTTATTTTGAGGATATCAAGATTAATATTGTGGATACGCCGGGTCATGCGGATTTCGGCGGTGAAGTGGAGCGGGTATTGCGGATGGTGGACGGTGCCCTGCTTTTGGTGGACGCTTTTGAAGGGCCCATGGCCCAGACCAAATTCGTGCTGCGAAAAGCGCTGGAAGCCGGGTTGAAACTGATCGTCGTCATTAACAAAATCGATCGGCCGGATGCCAGGGTTGATGAGGTGCTCAATGAGGTTTTCGATCTGTTTGTGGAATTGGAGGCGGACGACTGGCAGTTGGATTTTCCGGTGATTTATACTTCGTCGCGGCTGGGGATTGCCACGGAACAGCCGGATGCAGAAGGTAAAGATATGCTGCCGCTCTTTAAAATGATTAAAGAAGCGATTCCAACGCCGTCCGGTGACCCGGAGAGGCCGCTCCAGATCCAGATTACCACCTTGGACTATGATGATTATGTGGGCCGAATCGGGATCGGACGGATTTATAACGGAACCATTCGGGCCGGCCAGACGGTCAGCGTCTGTAAACAAGACGGCAGCCAGGAATTGATCAGGATCGGGAAGATCTGGACCTATGAAGGCTTGAAGCGCGTGGAAGTATCGGAAGTGGGCGCCGGTGAAATTGTGGCTTTGGCAGGGCTCGGCCAGGTGAATATCGGGGAGACCGTCAGCGATCCGGAAAACCCGCAGCCCATGCCGATGCTGGCCATTGACGAGCCGACCCTGACCATGGAATTTATGGTTAATAACTGTCCTTTTGCAGGGCGGGAAGGGAAATTTGTCACCTCGCGGCATCTGCGGGAACGGCTGTTTAAAGAGATGGAGACCAATGTCAGCTTAAAAGTGGAAGAGACCGATTCGCCGGATGTGTTTCGGGTCTCCGGTCGGGGCGAATTGCATTTGGCGATTTTAATCGAGTTGATGCGGAGAGAAGGCTTTGAGTTCCAGATCTCCAAACCGGAGCCGATATTGAAGCAGATCAACGGAGAAACCTATGAACCCTATGAACGCCTCTTTATCACCGTCCCGGAAGAGTGTTCCGGAAAAATCATCGAAAATTTGGGGATGCGCCGGGCGGACATGCTCAATATGCAGCCGATGGGCGCCAACGTGAAACTGGAGTTTTTAATCCCTGCCCGGGGCTTGATCGGTTTTCGCTCGGATTTCCTGACGGATACCAAAGGGGAAGGGATCATGCATCATATTTTCGACCATTACGGCCCCTGGAAAGGGGAGATCACCGGCCGCCGTCGCGGAGTGCTCGTCGCTTTTGAGACCGGGGAAGCCACTACGTACGGGATTTATAACGTGGAGGAACGGGGAAGATTGTTTATCTCTCCCGGAGAAAAGGTATATGCCGGAATGATCGTCGGGGAACATAGCCGCGAAAACGATCTGGATGTGAATGTTTGCAAGAAAAAACATTTGACCAATATGCGGGCCAGCGGCTCCGATGAAGCCATGCGTTTGACGCCGCCCATCCGTTTCAGCCTGGAACAGGCCATGGAATATATCGAAGAGGATGAATTGGTGGAAGTGACCCCGGAGACCATCCGGCTTCGCAAAAAAGTGTTGGACAAGAGCGAACGGGAACGGCTGATGAAGAAGAACAAATAAAATATAAAAACTCGCCATCGGCGGGTTTTTGTATTAACTGTAATTATGTCGGTCGATGGTGAGGCGGCCTTCGGTCCCGTTCACCTTGATGGAGTCGATGGCCTGCAGTTTCCAACCGCTGTCCTCCGTCTTCTTCCAGTAGAGAATGGCGGCGCTGTAAGGTACCCCTTTGGGGGTCAGGCCCCGGATCCCGGCGGCGCCGGTGGTTCCGGCATCGTGAATGACGGTTCCGTTGACGACGCTCAGGTTGTATTTATGGTCATGGCCGTGTAAGATCAACGGGTATTTCCCGATGATATCCTTTGCCAGTTGGCGGTTGTGAACCGCGATAATGTCCGGCTGTAACCCGAGTGAGGCCAGAAAATCGTTGAATTCCGTCCGGCAGGCATCCATTGCCTCCGTCGAGGCTACATCCGAGTTGAAGCTTTCAGCAGCGGGATCGGCGATTCCGGCAATGGTCAGTCCGGCGACGGTTGCGACGTTTTTATCGATGATCCTGACGTTTTTTATTTTTTTCAACCGCTCGAGGATGAGCGGTGAGTCATGATTGCCTGGGATGAAGACGTAAGGAATCTTAAATTTTTCGATATTGGAGATGATATCCGCTTCCAATGCGGTCCCGTAATCGGTCAAGTCACCGGTATCGATGATCATTTTGATATTGAAGTTGGCCACCAGTTGCTGGATGAATTCAAAGGCTGCCGGATTGTTATGAATATCCGACACATGGAGGACGGCCAGATCCGGTTGGAGTTCTCCCATGCTTTGGATTTGGCTGGCTTGTTTGTATAAGAGGGGCAGTCCTTCCGAAACTTTACGGAGGCTGCTGCCGAGAACTTCGATATTATCCAGGCTCATGGAGACCAGGTTCATCGCCCAAGGGGCTGATTCCAACGCACCTTGGTATTGGGGGTGTTTGATAGCATCGGGATCATAGGTGGCTGCCGTCAGTCCGATAAAGACGGCCAACATCAGGACAGAGGCAAGGATGCCCCGGCCGAACCAGGGATTGGGCGGATAAATCCTACACAAGCACAATATCACCGCGGCGCCGATGATTCCGCAGAGCAGAACAGAAGCGAAGAAGGTTAACAGCGCTTTTTTCACTTCCGCCTGGAACATATCCAGCAATTCTTCTTTGGAGGAGAGGGAGGCCAAATGTTCTTCCAGTTTATTAAAGTTGATTTCGTCTAAGGTAATCACCAACTGCCAGGGAGTATGGTGCGACTTTAAAAACAGTTGGCCGACGGGCGGGATTTGCAGACTGGTGCCTCCCGTCCAACTGATTTTCGACTGAATGGTAAAGGACAAGGAGTCATAATCAAAAGATGTTTTCGCAAAGAACTGTATGGAAAACAGAGTGGCGGCGATGATTAACGCCAATCCAACCGCTATGTTGATCCATGGATGTTTTGCAATTCTCATCATTATACCTGCAGCTCCGTCTTTTTTTTAATTATAGCATATCGTGACATCCGGTGATTTGGTGACTCTCATCCTCTCTTGTCATATTTTTCAGGAGCGACAATATATTTAGTGTTAAGGGACCCGCCGTCATGCCGGTGGCCGGCCATGCCCGCGATGAAAAAACCTCCAGAGGTGATGAAGATGCCTGATTACCCGGATAACGGCAATGTAAATGCCAATGAAGCTTTACCATACGAGAACGCTGGAACCGAATCTGCCGAAACACAGCCTGCCGAGACGCAGCCGGCTGACGGCGGTACGGCGGTTGACGGAAGAGTGGCGGAAACGTCCGAGGGAAAAACGTTCATGAAGATACCGGAGAATGATGATGATAACCATCTGGGGAAAGGTCTGATCAAACCCACCTCCGTCCAGGTCTCCATCGACGGGTATCATTTCTCTTACGAGAAGCCCACTCCTCGTTTGGCCAAAGCGGAGTCCTTTATAAAAGAAAGCGTTGTTGAAAAGCGGGTGGTGGATCCGGTGTTTGATCTTTCGGTACGGGATAACATTCAACCGACGGACGGAAAAGCGGAAACGGCGGATGGGGTAAATATGGAGACGGGATGCGCTGATGTCCTGATGCCGGAGGAAAGCCGGGGCGAAGAGCATGTTCTTGAACAACCGGACGGAATGGAAGACCCTGTTCCGGCGGAAACAACAGCGGATGACGGAGCGATCTTCGAGGGGACTTCCGGGACCGAAGGCGGGGAATCCCTTTGGGCCGCCGATGAGCCGGCCAATTTGGAAGACGGGCTTCCGACGGACGTTTTGGCGGAAGAACCGGCGGAGGCTGCAAATGAGCAGGATGAATCTGAAGCGGCACCGGGGCCGGTCCAGGCCTCGGAAGGGGCTTCGGATTTGGGAACGGATTCAAGCCCGGAGACAGCAAATACGGAGGAAATCAATTATCTTGCCGGAAGGCAAACTTGGTTCGGCGTACCGCTGCCCAGTGTATACCGGATTACGAATCTGGGGATCGTCCTGGTGGACTCCGCCAACCGGGTCCGGCGGATTCCGTGGGGATCCGTTGCCGAGGTCCGGCTCAAACAATCAATTATCGGTAAAATCCTGGGCGTAGGCAATATTGAACTCCGGCTGGAAGAGGCGGGGGCGTCCCCGGTTGTCATTGAGGGCGTACTCAGACCCAAAGAGGTCCTTAAAAAGATTGAAGCTTTAATGGATGGTGAGGTATAATAGGAACAACCGGCATAAAAGCCGGTTGTTTGATTATTCTTCCGTCATGAGGTCGATTATGGGCAAGAAACTGATGGTGAGTGCCTGTTTGCTGGGAAAACCGTGCCGCTATGACGGCGGGTCCAAATCCGTTGCCGAACTATGCGATATGAAAGGGAAGGCGGAAATCATCCCCTTTTGTCCGGAATGTGCCGGAGGGTTGCCCATTCCTCGGCCGCCGGCGGAGATTCAACACGGGTCCGGAGAAGATGTTTGGAAGGGGCAGGCCCGCGTGGTGGACAAAAACGGGGTTGACCGTACCGAAGCCTTTTGTGAAGGCGCCCGGAAGAGCCTGGATTTATTCCGGCGGCATCAACCGGATTGGGTGATTGCCAAAGCCAACAGCCCGTCCTGTGGTTTGGGGCATATCTATGACGGCCGTTTTTCGGGTTCATTGCGTCCGGGGAACGGGGTCACCACGGCACTATTGCTGGAAGCCGGAGCCCGGGTGATGACTGAAAACCAGTTTTTAGAGGCACGGGACCAGATTTTGGGAAAACAAAATTGAATATTTTATCTTGACCGCTGCGGGGGTTAGGGTGTATAATCAATTTTGCACGTGACGCGGGAGTAGCTCAGTTGGTAGAGCGTCAGCCTTCCAAGCTGAATGTCGCGGGTTCGAGTCCCGTTTCCCGCTCCATTGTTTATAACGAACTTTTAAGAGGATCTCTTAAAAGTTTTTTTTATATCCTCCTTTAAATCCGGTCTGTTGTTTCAGTCAGCAACAGACTTGTTTTTTATGTCTTTTAAAGGATTTTAACCGTATTTGGAGAAATTTGCCAAAAGGAGGTGCTTCCAAATATGGTTAAAATTACCATCAGGGTTTTGCTGTGTTCCTGCTTACTGCTGGGCTTTCCGGGATGTCTGGGGAAAGATCATCTGCCGAAACCCAGCAGCGGCGATTTTCAGGGGAAAGTCGTTGACAGCCTGACGAATGTTGGTATCCCTGGGGTTAAGGTGAGCGTCGGAAACTATGGGCCGACGGAAACCGGCAGCAAAGGGGAATTTTCCCTTGCCATGCTGCAGCCCGGGACCTATTCCGTCGTGTTGGAACATCCTTGGTACCAACGGCAGGAAAGTACCAGAAAACATGTGGGGATGAATCAAATCTGGGAATTTAAGCTTCAACCGCAGCCGTTGCCAGGTGGGCTGTTATATCATAGTTACCGGCAAGGCTCTGGAAATGATCTGTATTATTTAAATCTGGAAACCCGAATACTTTATCCGGTGATGTCCTCAGCCGCTTCAGAAACGATGCCGGCGTTTCTCCCCCCCGATCAGGTATTGTTTGAATCCGATGCCGGGCGGAGCGACGGACGGACCGATATTTACGTATTGACCTTGGGAATGCCGGAGGAAACGGCGGAGCGTTTTTTGCCCGGGGCAGATAACAGCAGCCATCCGTCTGCGGACCGCCTGGGGAACCGGGTGGTTTTCCGTTCATACACGGACAAAGGGTGGGGCATTTATCTGTTCGACCGTCGGACGCAAGCGACGGAGCTCATCGTCAGCGGCGGGGAGAATCCGGTGATCAGTCCGGACGGAAACCGAATCGCTTATGTCAAAAATTATAAACTGTATACTTACGATTTGCAGAGCCGTACGGAGACGCTTCACGCCTTCCCCGGAAAAGTGAACCATCCCAGTTGGCATCCGGCAAGCGACGGATCATACTGGCGCTTGGCGGTGGAGGCCTGGACGGATGCAGACAAACGCCATCGGATTTATCTTTTGGCTTCGGAAAGGCCTCAGGATTTTATCGGGCTGACCACCGGGGAACCGGCGGCGGATGCCCATACTCACCCGTGTTGGTCGGATGACGGGAGTCTGCTCTTTTTTACGGCGGATATCGCTTTCTCCTCCAGGCAGGATATTTACGCCGTCCGTTGGGACGGGAGCTTGGACCCTCCGGACAATCCACCTTGGATCCTGGTGACGCCGGGCAGTGGGGACAAAAAATACGCCAGTTGGGCCGGAATTTTTTAGCGGAAAAGCGCTTGTCCGTGAAGGGCCAAATAAATCAGAAGCAGGAAAAGGGGTTGATGGATAAGATAAATGGGAAGGGTGTGCCGTCCCAGGGTGCAAATCCAGCGGACCGGGCCCGAGGAGGGACGGTCTTTCACCGGGAAGCGGCGGCGGTTTTGGGGATAGAGCAGATCGGCAAAATAAACGCCCAGCAAAATCAGGCCGAACCAGGGGAACAACGGGAAATAGTCCAGGGAATAAAAACCCCGGGGCACAAAACCCAACCAGAATAAGTAACCGAAGGGGAATGACATCCGATCCAGGCAATATCCGATGACGGTGACGGCGAGGCCAAGCCAGAGATGGATATGTTTGTACTTTAGCAAAGGAAACGCCAGGATGGTTCCGATGCCGATCAGGTGCAGCACTCCGAAGACGATGGCTCCTTCCGTCAGTGCGA
>JAKOSX010000106.1 GCA_029776595.1 Bacillota bacterium
AAGTGGTCCTCCGGGCGGCGACTGCGGAAAATCTGACATTTGTCAAGGAATTGCAGCCGGTTGGCCAATTAAATGTGGAAAAAGAACAGGTCGTCGTCGAAGAGATGCTCGAGTGCAGGCAGGCCCGGTTGAATCTGGATTATACGCTGACATTACCTAATTTGAAGCCGGGTATTCATCGCATTCTGGATTGCCAGGTTCGGCCGGTGGAAACGGCCGTTCAAAACGGGGCCGACGGCGTTCAAGCGTTCCTGGAAGTGACTCTGGTCTATGTCGGCTGCGACGATGAAGGCCGGGCCACCGAGATATTTGTCAATGAGTGGAGCCGTGAGTTTGGGAACGCTATTCCCGTGGAGGTGGGCTTAGATCGGATTAAAATCGAGCAAGGGGTGGTCGTCCCAAAAATTACCGTCGGCGATATTCAGATCGGGGTGAAGTCCAGTCGCGAAATTCGTTGTCAAATTGAAATTTTGGGTGAAGCCCATGTATTACGGACAGCCATCAAAGAAATCGTTGTGGACGTCAAGGCCGAATCCGGAGAAATCGTCGATATTGAGCGGCAGTTGGTCAATTTCGAAGAATATGTCGGAGAGGCTCACGGAGATGTCCCGTTTGAGACGGAAGCCGTCCTGCCGTCCAATTTGCCTGCCATTGAACGGATCTTGTCTTATTCGGTTGCGCCGGTTGCTCTGAAGGCTGAAGCCGGAGACGGCAAGGTTTTCATCGAGGGCGGCCTCAATCTTTGGGTGGAGTATGTGGCGGACGGCGTTTTAGAGCAACGCCTGGCCATTGCCCATTGGCAGCAGGCCAATCATAATCAGCTGCCTTTAACCGGAATGATGGAATTTTCCGGGTTAACTGCAGGCGCGTTGCTTTGGCCCAAATTGGAGTTGGAAGCGGTAAAGCTCCAGGCTACCGGAGAACGTACTTTGCAGCTTACCGGGACCATTCGGGCCACGGTGGTCGCTAAAAACCCTCGTTCCGTCATGGCGGTTGAAAATTGTGCCCTGGTCACGCCGGCGGATCCGGAAACCCGGCCGTCCATGCTCTTTTATCTGGTGCAACCCGGCGATACGCTGTGGGGGATTGCCCGGCGTTATCAAACTACCGTCGCCAGTCTGGTGAAAGCCAATCAAATCGTCGAGCCTTCCCACCTTGAAATTGGCCAGAAGTTAATTATTCCGAAGAGAATTGGATGAGAGAAAAATGTACGGAACAGGCATGCTTGTTCCGCATATGGAGCAGAGAGATGCTTTGATGCTTGGATTCAGAGAGCTGATGATTCGGCTCTCTTTTATTTTGGAGAGGAAAGCGTAAAGTGCTTCCGGCACGGTTTGCCTGAGATTAAAGGCTCATATGATATATTAACCGGTCAACGGAACCGGTTTTCTGAGGAACCGATAATGGAAGAGGGTGTTTATATGGCAGTTCTGGCGGAAACAACCGCTCAGGTCCTGGTCGACGATGTGGTAACTCTCCCCCTTCCGGCTGAAAAAATTGATGAGATCGTTGCAAGTATCCGGGATGCCCAATGTTTCGTCATCGATAACAAAGTGATTTTCCAAGGAACATTGCATAAACAGATATTCTTCGTGGATATGGAAGGCATTGTCCGCCATGTGGGTGTGGATATTCCTTTCAGCGGATTCGTGGACGTTCCCGGAGTTCCGGCGGGTTCCGCCTGTCAGTTGGA
>JAKOSX010000107.1 GCA_029776595.1 Bacillota bacterium
AACAACTCCGATGCAGTGGTTATGGATGATCTGGTCGCTTATGACACCGTTAAAAATATTTCCGGCTTAAAGGTTATCGAAATTGACGGGGCTGAATCCGAAAGTTACGGAATCGGCGTGAAAAAAGGCAACGACAAACTGCTGGAAAAGATCAATAACGCCATCGATACCCTGAAAAGCAACGGCAAATATGATGAACTGATGGCCAAATACAAATCTGCGAACTAATGTGATTTCATAACTTATTATTGGTGATTTCCCATTCCCCCTCTTGAGTTCAAGAGGGGGAATCCTTGATTATCATGCTTTATTTTAGCTCCATCCCATAGATCAATTTTTATTGCAAAGAGGTAACACCGTGAAACTAAAAGTAACTCTGATTTTCGTCGTCGCTTTCCTTTTATGCCTGGCCGTTTCCGGGACGGTATTATGCGAACCGGTTTCCGAAATAACGACGTTAACCATTACCTCCGATCCGGAAGGCGCCGATATTTACTTAAACGGCCAAAAACTCGACCAACAGACGCCTTTGACATTGGAAAACCTCCAGCCCGGTCAAGAAATTGAGCTGGTCTTGAGAAAACCGCCTCTCTATAAAAAGTCGATTCCGAAGAAAGTCACCGTTAAACCCGGCAAAAACAACGTGTTTATCCCCATCCCCGAGACCTGGTACTATTATATGTGGCTGTACCTGCCTACTTTGTTAAAGGCTGCAGGGATGACTTTATTTTTAACCATTATCGCCGTGTTTAACGGAATTATTATCGGAACTTTTACCGGCATTTTCCGAGTGGTTCATAATAAATTGCTCAATACGATAGCTGGTATCTATGTAGATTTTACCCGCGGGACTCCGCTCTTGGTCCAAATCTTTATGATTCACTTCGGCACCCCGCCTATCATCGGCCACTTATTGGGTACGGGCAATCCGGTTCCCATTAACCCCTTCGTCTCCGCATTGCTGGCATTGAGTATTAACAGCGGCGCGTATGTAGCTGAAATTATCCGGGCCGGGATTCAATCTATAGACGTTGGCCAAATGGAGGCTGCCCGTTCCCTGGGAATGACGTACCGCCAGGCCATGCGGTTTATCATTTTACCGCAGGCATTAAAACGAGTCATTCCTCCTTTGGGCAATGAGTTCATCGCTATGCTTAAGGATTCGTCACTGGTCTCCGTTATCGGTATGGAAGAATTGGTTCGGCGGGCCCAAGTCATTATTACCCGTACTTACCGGCCAACGGAAACCTGGATCGAAGTGGGCCTTATCTTTCTGATCATGACCCTTCCCTTTACCCGACTCGTCGCGTATCTCGAAAGGAGACTGAAGACCAGTGATTAAAGTCGTCAATTTACACAAACGTTACCGGCATCTTCACGTATTGAAAGGCATCAGCACGGAAATCCAACAAGGCGAAGTGGTCTGCATCATCGGCCCCAGCGGTTCCGGCAAAAGCACTTTCTTACGTTGCATCAATCTGTTGGAAAAGCCTTCTGAAGGCCATATCTATATTGAAAACATCGACGTCACCGATCACAGCCGGATTAACGTCAACGAGGTCCGCGCCGAAGTCGGCATGGTCTTCCAACGGTTCAATCTCTTCCCTCACCTTACCGCCTTGGAGAACATCACCATTGCACCCGTTAAAGTCCGGGGCCTTTCCACCGAAGAGGCCCAGGACCGGGCATACAAACTATTGGAGCGGGTAGGATTGCGCCATAAAGCCGACGCTTACCCCGAACAACTCTCGGGAGGGCAACAACAACGGATCGCTATCGCCAGAGCCCTGGCCATGAAGCCGAAAGCTCTTCTTTTCGACGAACCGACATCCGCTTTAGATCCGGAAATGATTCAGGAAGTCCTGGATGTCATGAAAGACCTGGCCCACGAAGGCATGACCATGGTCGTTGTCACCCACGAAATGGGGTTTGCACGGGAAGTGGCCAAACGGGTGTTATTTATGGACGATGGCCAAATTTTAGAAGAAGGCACTCCCCAAGCCATATTCAGCACCCCCAAAAACGAACGGACGAAACAGTTTTTAAGTAAGATACTATGATTTCCAGAATACACAGTTCACAGTGCACAGTACAAAACGTAGACATAAGACGTGAGTATAGTTTGCAGATGACGTAGACAGGGTTTCATGCAGATTATGTAGTCTTTTTAACAGCTAAAATTACATTTCAGTCCGTCCTTCCTTCCCTAAAGGTGAAGTAAAAAACCCACGGGTGGTAACCTGACCAACCGTGGGTTATTTTTTTAATTTGACTACTTCTTCAAGGAAGTTTAATTAGTATTGAGCACTGTGAACCGTGAACCAGTCCTAAGCATAATCAAAACTGTCACTGTACACTGTTCAACTGTCAACTGATTTACAGCCTTTTCTCCAACCTGGCCTTTTCCTCTTCATACCCTGGCTTACCCAACAGTGCAAACATATTTTTCTTGTACGCCTCAACGCCGGGTTGGTCAAAGGGATTAACCGCATTAAGGTATCCGCTTAAACCACAGGCCAATTCGAAGAAATAGACCATTTTCCCAAAATAGTAAGGCGAAATCTCCGGAATCCGGATCACCACATTCGGAACTTGGCCGTCATGATGGGCCAACAATGTCCCTTCAAAAGCTTTTTCATTGACAAAATCCATGGTCCGACCGGATAAGAAGTTCAAGCCGTCCACATTATCCGGGTCATTTGGAATGACAACCGACTTCCGGCTCTTTTCCACCCAAAGGACGCTCTCAAAGATGTCGCGCCGGCCTTCCTGGATATACTGGCCCATGGAATGGAGATCCGTGGAGAAATCGACGGCCGCCGGGAAAATCCCTTTATGATCTTTGCCCTCGCTTTCGCCGAACAGCTGCTTCCACCATTCGGCGAAATAGTGCAGGCCCGGTTCATAATTGACCAAAATCTCGACCAGCTTTCCTTTACGGTATAAAATATTCCGCACAGCCGCATATTGATAGGCCGAATTGCCGTCCATTTGGGCCACCCGATACTCCTGGCAGGCTTCGGCTGCCCCGGTCATCATCGCCTCAATGTCGATCCCACCGGCAGCGATGGGCAACAACCCGACCGCAGTCAATACCGAATACCGCCCTCCCACGTCATCCGGGATCACAAATTGAGGGTATCCTTCGGCGACAGCCATTTGCTTCAAAGCGCCTTTGGCCCGGTCGGTGGTGACGTAAATCCGTTTTTTGGCGCCCTCCGCTCCGTATTTTTTGACCAACAATTGTTTGAGCAAACGAAAGGCAATGGCCGGTTCCGTGGTCGTTCCCGACTTGGAGATAACATTGACGGCAAAATCTTTCTCCTCCAACAGCTCTAAAAGCTCTGCCGTATAGGTCGGACTGATGGTCTGGCCCAAGTAGTAAATTTCTGGCCCTTTCCGCTTTTCCCCGGACAAATGATTATAAAACGAATGATTTAAAAGCTCCAGCGCAGCCCGGGCCCCCAAGTAAGACCCGCCGATTCCGACGACTACCAATGCCTGATACGTTTCCCTGATTTCTTTGGCGGTTGCCTGAATCCGCCTGAATTCTTCCCGATCATAATTTAACGGAAGATCCACCCACCCCAAAAAATTACTGCCGGCACCGCTTTTCTCCACCAACATCCGGTGGGCGTCGGCTACCTGGGGCGCTATCAGCTGCAATTCGTTTTTCCCGACAAACGGTGCAGTTTTGGCCAGATCCAATTGAATGGTATTCGCCAATGCGCACCCTCCTTTACGTAAACATTTTCCAACAATAATTCGGCGCCGGCCGGTAATTTCCTTGTGAATTTTCCGCGATCTCAGACCAATGTAAACCGGGGAACACGATCCACGATAACCACATCTTGATCGGTAATGGATTGCAAGATGGCAAAGACCGTCTTTACATCCCCGATTTCCACATCCGGAGTAACTTTCAGCTCTTCCTGACGGTAATAGGCATGATAGAAATTGAGCAGCTCGTTATAATAGCCGCGCATCGGGCGGAAAGGTACCATCTCATGCCCGCCGTCATTGTAAAATACATTGACAACTCCGCATTCCGTATTCTCCAGATAAATCATGCCCCGGGTCCCAAAGATACGCAGGCCAATCAGAGGATGTTGAGGTTCCTGGCCGGCCGGGTAGTAGGAGAACGTCCCAATCACACCGTTAATAAAGTGTATATTGACAGTCACCACCGCATAAGGACTGAAATCGTCCTTCTGCGGGACTCCAAAGGCTTGTAAATATTTGATCCCTCCAAATATATGCCGGAGTCCTGCCAGATCATGAATGGCCGCATCTAAAATATCTCCGCCGGGATAGGAGGGATGCTGCCGCCATTCCGTGGCGGAAAACGTATCTTTGCGCATATCGCAAGGGAAGCAACTGGTTCCGTGTTGGACGAAAAAGACCGAATCGCCCACCTTTTTTTGGAGGACTA
>JAKOSX010000010.1 GCA_029776595.1 Bacillota bacterium
AAAAATATGATTATGATCTTATCACGTAAGTCCGAATAGAGAGGAGCAAACGATTATGCCAAAAATGAAGACCCACAAAGGTGCTGCCAAACGTTTCAAGGTAACCGGTAGTGGGAAAATCAAAAAGAACAACGCTTATAAGCGACACATTCTGGAGACGAAATCGCCCAAACGTAAACGTGGCCTTCGTAAGGCAACGCTTGTCAGCGCCGGGGATATGGGGCGCGTCAAGCGTATGTTGGGACTCTAAGATTGTCGACATTTGAGACAGTTAATATGAGGAGGAAAGCGAAATGCCGAGAGTAAAAGGTGGATTTACCAGCCGCCATCGTCATAAAAAGATTTTAAAGCTTGCCAAAGGGTACCGGGGTTCCAAGAGCCGTTTGTTTAGGCCGGCCAATACTCAAGTCCTGAAATCTTTGGCTTATGCTTATGCCGACCGCCGGGCCAAGAAACGCGATTTCCGGAAATTATGGATTACCCGTATTAACGCCGCGGCACGGATGAACGGAATGTCCTACAGCACTTTCATCAACGGGCTTAAAAAAGCCGGTATTCAAATCAACCGGAAAGTGCTGGCCGACTTAGCCGTCAATGACAGCCAGGCGTTTAAAGAATTGGTCAGCGTTGCTAAGAGCAAATAAAACCCCTTTCGGGGTTTTTTTTGTTGGGAAAATAACAGCGGATAGAAGAGGGTAGATTGAACAAAAAACCCGGCATTTTGCCGGGTTTTTTTGTAGGATGAATCCTTTATTTCTTTAAGGCCTCGTTCTTCGTCGGCAGGGTTTCCCAGATGGAGATGTCAACACGGCGGTTGTAGGACCAGGATTCTTCGTCATGGCCCTCTCTGGCCGGGTAGTCTTCACCGTAAGCATAGATGATGATCTTGGAGGCGTCAAAACCTTTGCTGACCAAGTATTTCTTGACGGTTTCCGCGCGTTTGGCGGAAAGGTTGATGTTGTAATCATTGGGGCCCCGTTCGTCGGCATGGCCGCCCAATACGATATAACTCTTGGGATCCCGTTTTTCCAAAACTTTCAGGTTTTGCTCCAATGTAGCCACTTGATCGTACCGAATGTTATATTTGTCGAAATCGAAGAAGATCGAACCCAATTGGCTGTTGAGATCGATGGCCGGAGATTCCGAAGTGGATGGCGTAATAACTTGGACCGCGTCGGCTTTGACAATACCGAATGCGCCCGAAAGTTTGGCGGATTCGCCTTTGCGGTTGTTGACTTCTACGTCATAGATGCCCGGATTGGCGCCGGCCAGGTTAAATTTGACCTTCGCCTCGCTGGTGGAGACGATGTCGGCGTCGGCGGCATTAATCACGGTGTTATTTTGTTTCAGGCGAATGTTCATATCTTTGTCGAAAGAGTAACCCCACAAAGTGACTGTCACGGTTCCGTTGTTTGCGGCTGAACTGGGTTCAATCCCGTAAAGGGCCAACGGTCCTTGTTTGATGTTAAAACCTTTGTTCAAGGAGCCTTTCCGGCCGTCCGGGTTTGTGACCTGAACGTCATAGTCGCCGGGTGCTACACCGTTTAACGTAATTTGGGTCTGGATCTCTTCCGCGGATACTACAATGGTATTCATCGGATGAATAACCGTATTACCGGAAACCAATGCAACCTGAGCACCGTTTTGGAAGTTGGTCCCTTTGATCACCAAGGAGACGATGCTGTTGTTATAGGCTTGTTTCGGTTCGACGGAAGTGATAACCGGCGCAGTTGGCTCGATGGTGAACGCATTGTAGGTGATATTCACTTTTTCGCGTTTGGTGAAAACGCCGGTGTTGCTGACGATTAGATCCCATTGGCCGAGGGCTTTGTCTCTCAAGTCAAAGGAACAGATTAATTTTTCACTTGAGACAAAGACCAAATCAGTGGCTACGATATCGGGTTGGCCTTCTTTGGTGAGTTTCACATTAACGGTTTTAGCATGAAATTTATCGCCTTCAATGGTTACTTGAACGATTTGGCTATCCAAGCCTTTGTTAGGTGAGATTTCTTTAACCACCGGAACCGCTGTGGCCAAGGCTGTCAGGCTGATGCTGAACAATAAAAGCAGTGCGACAGTGACGACAGCTAATAATTTTGTACGCAAAATGATTCACCTCCACTTAATTTCTATAGAAATTCGATATATCCATGGAAAAGTCCTCCTTTTTTGTGAAAGTACTTTAAAGTGAATGGAAAAAATTTCTTATTCGTTTTCTCTGTAACATGGTCTTTCCATTGGCTTTTTTACTTTCTTTCATCGGATGTTTGGGATAGAATAAAAATAGAGAGAGGTGATGCTATGGACGGGTTTGTCGAAGAACACGGCGAAGTGATTGCCGCCGGAGAAGGCACGGCTAAAATTAAGCTGCAACGGCATGCTTCCTGTGATAAATGCGGCGCCTGCGGTATGGGTAAACGGCCGGAGATCGTTGTGGAAGCGGAAGACCCGATCGGAGTTGAAACAGGCGATATCGTGATGCTGCGAATGAAAACGGGTCAATTATTTAAAGCTGCCGTTTTGATGTATACCTTTCCGCTGGTCGGATTGATATTAGGCTTTTTGGCCGGGCAGGGACTGGCCCTTTGGGGCGGATTACGCCCGGACAGTGCTGAAAACATCGGGATCTTGACCGGCTTTATAATTTTGGCTGGAATTTATATGGCGATCCGGTGGTGGGACCGCCGCTATGCGCTGGGAAAGAAGATACGGCCGGAAATCGTCGGGGTCATTGGATCAATCCGGCATCATTCAGATAAGCCACTAAAATAGGGACGAATGAATCGACGGCCCGGTAAACTTCTTCCAATGTCGAATTTTGATCGCCGAATTCCAGGATTAATGCCCGCTTGTGCAGGTGTTGATTGTAACGGGCGTCCGACACGATTATGCCGCTGTTTAAGCCGGGATAATAGCGATTGATGGCTTCGGACAAATCTTTGGCGAATTGGTGGTTTTCCTTCCAATGTGGGTGGGCCAACCCCATTTTGTCGGTGCCGACTACCATGAGAATGGTGGACATGGTTTGTCCTTTAATGGTACAAGTGGCCGTAACGCCTGGGGTTGCATCCCGGTGAATATCGAAGACGACTTGGATGGAAGGATATTTTTCCAGGTATTTTTTGATGGTCGCCTGGGAACGCACATAAGATTCGCGAAAAGGATATGAGTCGTGGATGGTATCGTCGTGAATCGTCTTGATGCCGTATTTTTCTTCCAAAACTTTCCGCATATATTCTCCGACTTTGACGATGTCTCCCCGTTCCTGTTTATCCGGGTTGGCATGATCCTTCCCGCTTTCCGGGATATAGGATTCGGTGGTGTGCGTATGATATAGCAAAATTAAAGGGTCTCCCGTCAGCGATTTGGCAGGAGCGTCGATTTCGCTGGTTTCTGTCATTGAGATGGGGGGTTGTGCAATCTCGACAGGAAGCTGCAATTTTGGAGTCAACCTGGGTCTGCTCAAGGCCAATGCCGGAAACTGGGCTTTCATCAGTTCATAAGGGGTTGCGGTACGAACATTGGCGGCCAATTTCCAATAAATTTCCGTCCAGTTGAAATGAAACAAGCGGAAAGGGTCGTCCTCTCCTGTATTTCGCTCCAAAGTGGGAATGCCGCTCTTCAGGATAAACCGGCTGCTTTGCGTATCCAAACGGATCAATCCGCCCTGAATGTGTGAAACGGCCATGGCGGGAATGACAGGGCGGGTCCTTTGAAACAATATAACCGAAAAAGCGCCCAAGAGCATGAGAATAACGCCGATGCTGCCGTAACTTATCCAGAATGCCGGCGGATTTTTGGCTGATGGTTTGGTTAGTGGTTTGTTGGAATTCATGGATTCACCCTTCCCGTCCTTTATCCTATGCCAGACGGCAGAGGATTAGAACCGGGGGAGGTAAAAAAAGAAGACGGGCCTATAAAGCCCGTCTTGATTTTCGTAATGATTCCGGTTTAAAACTTGATTTTTTTTAATATTTCCGTAGAGAGGCCGGATTGGAGTTTTTCTTCCAGAGCTTTGCGTTCTTCGTCCAGCTTTGCTTGTTCTTGCCGAAGCTTGGTTTGTAAGACGTTCAGTTTTTCTTCATAGGCTTGCTGGTATTTGCTGCGGTAAGCTTTCAGTTCGGCCTGGCGTTGGGAAAGCCTGTTTTCGATTTTCTGCCGAAGTTGAAGGGTGGCGGCGGCGATTTTCTCGCCGACCACTTCTTTAAAGCGTTGTTTGATGATTTGATCCAGATTGGAGCCGATCTTCATGGACAAGCTTTGGCCCTGGCTTTCCAAATAATATTCGATGGCTAATCGGTCCACGCGGCTCAGGACTTCCCGGATGATCTCCATTCCGATGTCGGAAGGTTCCGGTTTGCCTTCGTAGTCGCCGACCAGATCGTATCCTTCCAAAACCGTCCGGAGATGAAAACCGTTTTTAGCAAAGGTTAAGCCGGTGTCGATCCGGACTTTGCCGGAATTTACTTTTTCAGGCAGGTAAGGATTGTCCGGTAGTTCAAAGGAAGGAAGGCTTAAATTGGCAAGGGACAGTTGGAATGTACCGTTCATTTCCGGAGAAGCTTGATCTACGCTTCCCTGGAATTGGAGGGTGGCTTCCTGCGGAGAGTGGCCGGTCAAGGCGATCTCCAAAGGCCGTCCGTAAAGCAGCGGTTCGCTGGTAATACCCTGTATCCGGCCTGAAGCCCGGTATCCGTCGAGGCCGATGGCTGCCGTCCCTCTTCCGGAAACCTGGATTTCTTTGATTAAAAACCGGGGATAAGTCCGACGTCCCGGGAAAGAGATGTCTATCCCACCACGAGGAGGTTTGGCTTTGGCCGTTTGGTCCGCGGTCGGCGGAAAATAAGCTTGAAGCTCGTCCATCAGCGAAACCACCGGGGAGGACAGGTCCAGCAAGGCTTTGCCGAATAACGCCTCAGCGATGTTAAAGGATTCGAAGTCCGGCAGATTGGCCAATTTCATCAGAGTCTTGAAATCTCCGTCGGCAATCGCTTTCAAATTGTCGATGGCTTCGGAAAGGGTATGGAATTCTTTTTTAAACCGGCTGCCGGTATCGGAAAGATGGTCTTCAATGGCTTTATATTCTTTTTTAACGGCTTTGAGCTCTTCAATGGCCTGGCGGATCTCGATAATGTTTTTCGGCTTCGATGTCCGGAGGGCACGGATCGATTCTTTTAGATGCTCGATTTTTTCCTGAGTCTGTTCCAGTTCGGCCACGGCAGCCTGCCAGCGTTTTCCGGTGGCCGTGATGTCCTCTCGGATATTATCGGCGGCGGTATCCAGATTTAATTTGGCGGAATCGATGAGCCGGTCCGGATGAAAATCTTCTTTCAGTCGGTTCAGATCGAGGATGGGCATGGCAGCAATGTTCCGGTGGAGTTGGCTTTGGGCTTTTCCGAATGGCCCCGGAAGCAATTTGCGCTTCAGTTTCCCGTCGGTCTTCCGGGGCGTGTCGATGGCCAGTGCGTCGATGACGATGGATTCGATGACGACTTTACCGGAAAAGAGGGGTTCCGCCGCCAATTTAACCGAGAATTCTCCCGTTTCAAGGATGTTGCGCCATGTGTTCCTCGGGTTGGCCACTTGGAGGCGGCCGACGGATACGGTTAAAGTGGGAATATCCAGATGGAACCGGTCGATATCCACTTGGGCTCCGGTGATGGTTTCCATCGCATTTTCCAAGGACCAGTCCAAAATGGGGTCCAGCAGAAAAAACGCGGTGAACAGAATGACAGCGACAAACAGAACGGCGAGTGTCAATGCATGTCGTCTCATAGTTTGACTCCAGTGGATTTGATTTTGTAATAGAATTGAACCATGTTGCTTCCTTTGATGAATTGAACGAGTTTAAGTTGTTGGATTTTATCGGCGTACCGGGTCCGATAGAATTTGACCAATGCTTTAAACCCGAAATAGAGCGGTAATTGGCCCAGGATGGCGATGACAAAACTTCCCAAGACCACCGTATTGTAAAACCTGGTTAACGGAGCAATCGGAATATTGTAAAGGGTTGTCCAGAAAGGACGGAGCGCTTCGACTTCGACCAGCAGGTAATAACCGAGGCGGTGAAAAAAAGGGTCCAGGAGATATGCGAATCCGCTGAAAAGGAAGATTGCGAAAAAAGCCGCAGGAATACTGGTGTCAAAGAGCAGGATGATGAGGAAAACCGCTAAATTATGTAAAGACATCATCGGCGTCAGACCGATAATGGCGCCTAGAGCAAATCCGGCCGCCAAATGTCGGGGTTCGTTTTCCGAATGCAACAATGTGATGAATTTAGAAAGGAATTTCAGCCAAAACACGATTCTAACCTCCCAGGAATGGCATTCGTGTTAAATTTTTCGCGAAAAGGATGAGTATTCCTGCAAAAAGGGGCAAAAAAGCCGGATGGTATTTCCGGGTTTCATTTCATGGGGCCGGACGAAAGGAAAATGGGGTACGGTGTAGAAAATTATGATAACTTATTACGTTACTTGGATTTAAAATGTGGAGGAATCAGAATGGTGCAACGTAAAGTTCCCGCTGTGGTCATCCGCAGGCTGCCGATGTATTTGAGGGCATTGGAGAGGCTTGATCCCAAAGAGGTGCCCATCGTGTCGTCGGAGGATATCGCCAGAATGGTCGGAACTTCATCGGGCCAAGTACGGAAGGATCTGTCTTATTTCGGGGTTTTTGGGAAACACGGCGTCGGATATCAAGTCTATTTTCTGAAGGAAGAGCTTCGGCGCATTTTAAAGCTGGACCGGGAGATTAAAGTGGGCCTTATCGGTGCCGGAAATCTGGGGGCAGCCTTGGTCCGGTATCATCAAAAAAGCAAAGACCACAGACCTTTGGAAATTGTCGCCGTCTTTGATATAGATGAGAATAAAGTAGGCAAAAAAATTGCCGATGTGGAAATTTTTCATATGAACGATTTGACCCGGAAAATTGCAGAATTGAATATTCGCATGATGATTTTGGCGTTTCCGGCTGAAGGGGTGCAGGCCGTGGTGGATCAATGTATTGCCAGCGGCGTAAAGGCGTTTTTGAATTTTGTCCCGGTTTCGCTGAAGGTTCCGGAAGGCGTGAAGGTGCAGACTTCCGACGTGACTCTGGAACTGCAAAGCTTGGTATATTATACATAATAAAATAGGAAGTTAAATTTATATGCGGATAAAGGGATATTTTGGCCAAAACCGAAAGGAAAATTATGGAAGAGTGGCGAATAATGCTGATGCAGGATGCGGGGGAAGACATAATCGATGATGAAGACAAAGCATCTGGTGCTCTTGAGCATTCTCATCGCTTTAAGCATCGTGCTTAACTGGATGGAGAATGTATTTTTTCCGTGGACGGTATTGCCGGTCCCTGGAGCAAAGCTTGGATTGGCGAATGCCGTTTTTTTGATTCTTCTGTTAGTTGACGGAATGGTAACGGCTCTGACCGTGTCGGTTCTCCGTGTGCTTATCTTGGCTTTGTTCACCGGAACGTTGGCAACCGTGATGCTGCCCCTGAGTTTGGGCGGTGCGGTGGCCAGTGTCCTATTGATGCAGTTGGTATGGTTTGTCTGCCGGGAACGGGTGAGCTTGATCGGACTGAGTATTGTGGGAGCCGTCGGGCACAACCTGGGCCAGTTGACGGTATTGAGTTTTCTTCCCGGTTTATTCCCCGGATTAACCGCATTGTACTATATACTACCCGGTTTGCTGCTGCTTTCGGTTCCGGCCGGGATGATTACCGGGTGGATCGCCAAGCATATTTATCCGGTTATCAAGCGGGAATGGGAGGAGCAATGAATACTCTCGAAGGAACGGTGGAGCGGATCACCTTTTTCAATGAAGAAAACAGTTATGCCGTTGCCAAAGTGAGACTGTCTTCGGGCGAGCTGGTTACGGTCACCGGAGAGCTTCCCCATTTGTATGTCGGGGAAAAACTGCGGCTGACCGGCCAGTGGGTGGAGCATAAAGAGTATGGAAAGCAATTTCAGGTTCACATCCGGGAAAGTGAAATTCCCACGACGGAAAAAGGGATTGAGCGTTTTCTGGCCAGCGGCTTTGTGAAAGGGGTACGGTCGGCCACTGCCAAAAAACTGGTGGCCCGCTTCGGCGTTTCCGCATTGGACGTGATCGAAAACGATCCGGAGCGGGTTGCGGAGATCCCCGGGATCAGTTTGGCCAAAGCACAAAAGATGGCCCAACATATTAAAGCCTACAGCGATATTCAACGGATTATCGTTTTCTTGCAAGGCATAGGCATCGGCCCAGGCTATGCCATGAAAATTTACCGGCGTTATCAGGGTGAAGCGGTGGCGCTGGTCCGTGAAAACCCCTACCGATTGGCTGACGACATTATCGGCATCGGTTTTAAAAAAGCGGATCAAATTGCCCAAAATCTGGGGATTCAGCCGGATTCGCCGTACCGGATCCGGGCTGCGCTTCGTTACCTAATGAATGAGCTGTGCAACGAGGGCCATATTTTCGTCGACGAACATATTCTGACGGATGCCGCGGTTAAAGAATTGGCTGTCGGAGAGTTGCCCGTCGCTGCGGAAATCGAAAGATTAATCGTTGAAAAAGAGTTTATCCGGGAGTTCCATAACGGACGTTCCATTCTTTATCTGGCTCCGTTTTATTATTGTGAAACCGGCGTTGCCGCCCGTCTGGCGGAACTGGCCCGTGCCAGGCTAAAACCGGTGACGATCGATGCCATGAAAGCCTTGGACCGGTTTTCAGCGGAGCATCGGATTCAACTGGCTCCCAATCAGCGGGAAGCCGTGTTGAAATCCTTGGACAACGGTTTGATGGTGATTACCGGAGGGCCCGGTACCGGTAAGACCACGATTGTCAAAGCTATTTTATCGTTGTTGAAAAAAGCCGGGCTGCGGTCGGCGCTGGCCGCGCCTACCGGGCGGGCTGCCAAACGGTTGGCCGAAGCCACCGGTGAACCGGCCCAAACCATCCACCGATTATTGGGATTCGGCAGCGAAAAAGCGGACGGCGGCCGATTTCGGCATAACGAATCGGAACCTCTGGATGCCGAAGTGTTGATCGTTGACGAGTTTTCCATGGTGGACTTGATGCTCTTTTATCATCTGCTCAAAGCCATTGCTCCAGGCACCCGGCTGATTATGGTCGGGGATGTGGACCAATTGCCTTCAGTGGGTCCGGGAACGGTGCTCAGGGATTTGATTGCTTCCGGCCAGATTACGGCCGTGCGGCTAAATGTTATTTTCCGGCAGTCCCGGGAGAGTATGATCGTGGAAAATGCCCACCGGATCAACCGGGGAGAATTTCCACAATTGGTCAAGTCCAAAGATTTTTTCTTTATGCCCGAGGAGAAACCGGAAAACATCGTTCAGCTTCTGCCGGATTTGATCAGTCGGCGGATTCCCGGTTATCTGCATTGCGATCCCGTGGAGGATATTCAAGTATTGGCGCCGATGCGGCGGACCTTGACCGGCGTGGACCATCTCAATCAGGTGTTGCAGGAAGCACTCAACCCGAAGCAGCCGGAAACCTTGGAATTTCGCTATGGATCGCAGGTTTTTCGTTTGGGCGACAAAGTGATGCAGGTAAAAAACAACTATCAAAAGTTGGTTTTTAACGGAGATATCGGTCGGATTCGGGAATTGGATCCGGAAGAACGACGATTGGTTGTCGGGTTTCAGGAAGTCGAAGGCGAACGGCTGGTCGAATATGAAGAAGATGAAGTGGATCAATTGGTCCTGTCCTATGCCATTTCGGTCCATAAAAGCCAGGGAAATGAATACCCGGTGGTGGTGATGCCTGTTACCACCCAACATTTTTTGATGTTACAACGGAATTTGCTTTATACTGCGGTGACCCGGGCCAAAAAGATGGTGGTCCTCATCGGCACTAAAAAAGCCATTGCTATCGCAGTCAATAACAACCGGATCGAAGAACGGAATTCATTGTTGCAAAAACGTTTAATCAGTGCATTTCAAGGGGAAGCCTGAACCGGTTCAACCGGAGGTGTGTGCTTTCAATGCTTTCACCCCGATACTTTATCATGGCGGCAGTCGGGCCGGGACTTCCGGCGAAAGTCGCTGTCAGCAGTCATCCTCCGACGGACGCCGGCTGTTTGGCGGCTGCCGGATATCGGGAAATCTGGTTGATTCAACCGCCGCTGCCCTTATGGATCGCAGAAAAAGTCGGAGCTCAACTCGGAACGGGAAAATTGCCGACCACTCCTAAAGCCTTTCAAAAGCAGGCGGTGTTTTATTTGGAACCCTATATTTCCCGGCGGCTGATCCGGCTGGTGGTTGAACCCATTTCGGAGGGCATGGCGGCAGAGACGGTTCCTTCCGGCCTGGAACGTTTGTTTCAGGGCAGAATCGTGCTGGGGACCGAAATACCTGCCGTTGTCCGGGAAAACGGGTATGACCTTCCCTGGGATCCCGAAGTATGGATGCAAGGGCTGGTGGCTCAGGGGAAGGTCCGGCGGAAGGCGGCCGTCACCAGAGAATCATGGGGCAGCGTTCTATGCCGCCGTTGCGGTTCCCGGGAAGGCATCCGCGAGGAATATTGCTATCTATGTGGCAGTACTGACTGTCTCACTTGTTACAATTGCCAATCCATGGGATTGGCCAAAAGCTGCATACCGTTATATTCGGCGGATGATCACGAAGAAAAAGCGGACGAACGGCCGGTTGTTCCGATACTGGATTTTGAACTGACGCTGCCGCAACGGCGGGCTGCCGAACATCTTGAAGCTTTTTATCTTACCGAAGCCTCCCGCTTTTTAGTGTGGGCTGTTTGTGGCAGTGGGAAAACCGAGGTAAGCTTCGGTATTGTAGCAAAAGTGTTGTCCGGGGGCGGCCGGGTCTTATTTGCCATCCCCCGGCGGGATATCGTCATTGAATTGCTGCCCCGTTTTGAGAAAGCCTTCCCCGGCGTTTCCGTTGCCGCCTTATACGGGGGAAGCGGAGGACGGTGGGCGGAAGGGTCGCAGTTGACGCTGGCGACCACCCATCAATGTCTTCGGTTTTACCACCGTTTTGATTTGGTGGTCCTGGATGAAGCCGATGCGTTTCCCTATCAAGGAAGCCATATGCTGCATTATGCGGTGGAACGGGCCGTAAAACCCGGCGGAAAACTGGTTATTATGACGGCTACGCCTTCCCGGAACCTGATTGAGCAAGCGGAAGCGGGAACGCTTCCTTCTGTTTCGATTCCTGCCCGGCATCATGGGCGGCCGTTAGTGGTTCCGGCCCATCGGCCCATGGCGCTGCAACCGTTGGCCGAAGGCCATCAATGGCGGATACCGGAGCCTTTGGAAACGCTCATTCGGGAATCGGCGGGGAACGGGCGGAAACTATTGATTTTTCTGCCCACTCTTCCGTTGGTGGAGGTGGTCGGTCGACAGTTGGTCCTTTGGGGCGCAAAACACGGGATATGCGGAGATTGGACCCATTCCCGCAGGGAAAACCGGACAGATGTGAAGCATCGCTTGCTTGACGGGAAGTTGCATTTTGTCGTCACATCCACCGTTTTTGAGCGGGGAATTACCATTCCCGATGTGGATGTTATCGTTCTGTATGCCGATTATGATGCCGTTTTTGACAGCCGCACATTGATTCAGATCGCCGGCCGGGCGGGACGGCACGGGGATCCGGCAGCCGTTTATTTCGTTTCCAAAACGGTGACCCGCGCCATGAAAGATTGCTGTGATACCATCCGCCGAATGAACGGGGAAGCGGTTCGTTTGGGATATATTCTGCCGGAAGTTGAAAGACGCGACAGTTTTTAAAAATTTATTAATTTTATGCAATTTACCGGTTCTAACTGGTATTTAAGTAAAATGAAGGGCTGTTTTGGGAAAAATTAGGACTTTGGGCATATAAAAAAAACCGGAAAGTGTCGAAGATCAGAAATGAAGTTGGCAGATTTGAAAAAATTAGTGACAGAAATCGGCCAAGGCGCGGTAGAGCTGGTTTTTCCGGCAGAACCGGTTTGTCCGGCATGTGGCCGAGAGCCCGGGTTATACCGGGGATTGGGGAGGCAATGTCTAAAACGGATCGTCCTGATCGTGCCTCCCATCTGTAACCTATGCGGCAGGATGCTTCGGTTGAATAAAGCGTCCGACGGAAAATGCCAAGAATGTTGTGGGACAGCATATTATTTCAGCAAGGCCCGGGCAGTGGCCATGTACGAGGGGGCCTTACGGGAATATCTGGCCGAGGTTAAATACAGATACCGCCCAGATTTGGGAATGGCCTTGGGCGAATTGATGGTGGAGTGGCTGAAGGCCTATCCGAAATATGGTAAATTTGATTTAATAATTCCAGTTCCGATACACCCTCAAAAATTGGCGATAAGAGGGTATAATCAGGCGGAATTATTATCTATTCCGCTTCAAAGACACTTGGGGATTCCGGTAAAAAGCGATATAATTATTAGGCGTAAATTGACAGAAACGCAAAACGCTTTAGACAGAGAAAGCCGCTTTTCCAATGTCAGACAAGCTTTCCAGGTCGTTCGGCCCGGGGCTTTGACCGGGAAATGCGTGTTGCTCGTCGACGATATTATGACCACAGGAGCTACTGCATCGGAAGTTTCCCGGATGTTGCTTCGTGCCGGAGCGTTGGATGTGAAGCTGTTGACGTTGGCAGCAGGAGTTATCGATAAGCAGTGGCTACATCAGTGAAGCAAAGGGGAAATTCAAATGGATGTTCGAAATTGCAAACGTTGCGGGAAAATCTTCCAATACAAAGGGAACTCGATTTGCCCCAATTGTGTCCAACAGGATGATGAAGATTTCCGCAAAGTCCGGGAATACATCATCGCCCATCCCAATTCGACGTCGATCGAAATCAGTAAAGCGACCGACGTTGAACTGAAGACGATAATCCGGTTTCTACGGGAAGGCCGTTTGGAGTCCGAATACATCAATGGTTCGGATTTGGGATTGGAGTGCGAAAAATGCGGTCGGCCCATTGATAGCGGCCGCTATTGTGAAACCTGTCTCAATGAGTTGCAAACCGGGTTTTCACAGGCAGCGCGTCAATTAGATGTCAAAGTTGTTGAACGGTCGAGACCCAAGTCAGTGGTCCATACGTATGACAATATTCTTAATAAGCGCAAATAACCAAGTTTATATAGGATTTTGATAGGGAAAAGAGGTGAGTTCGGATGATAATCTCTGCGGGTCAGGTCCAAAGCCTGTTAAGATTGCAATTGGGTTCTTACCATAAGAGCAATCCGGTAACGGCTGTTTCCGGTTTAAAAGCGGATACCCTGGAACTTTCCAATCGTGCCAAAGAAATGCAATTGGCAAAAGAAATCACTCTAAAGTCTGCTGACGTTCGTGCCGATAAAGTAAATGAATTGAAGAAACAGATTAAAGAAGGTAAATACCAGGTATCCGCAGCAGACATCGCTGAAAAGATGATCGATCGGAGCCTGGTAGACGTGCTTGCCAGGGGGTAAATCCGATGTCCGATCAAGAACTACGTTCATTACTCGAACAAGAAATTGATATTTTAAGGCAATTGAACGCTTTAAGTCTTGCTAAA
>JAKOSX010000108.1 GCA_029776595.1 Bacillota bacterium
ACTGCAGCCGGGTATTGAGCGAACCGGTAACGGTTTGGGCCGGTACCGGGGAACGCTGCCCGGAGGGGCCTCATATTTTGAAAAAAGACGGATATTATTATGCCATTTTGGCGGAAGGGGGTACTGGCTACGGTCACCGGATCTCGGTTGCCCGGTCGAAGCATCTGTACGGCCCTTACGAGCCCTGCCCCTACAATCCCGTCATGATGCAGAAAGATCCCAATGCCAAGATTCAAAGGGCGGGCCACGGGAAATTGGTACAGACTCAAAAAGGCGACTGGTGGATGGTTTATCTCTGCGGTCGGCCCAATCAGGGGAATTTCACCACACTGGGCCGGGAAACGGCTCTGGATCCGGTACGTTGGACCGAGGACGGTTGGTTTCTCGTCAATGAAGGGCGGGGGCCCAGTGAGATTCAATATGCTCCGGATTTACCGGAACATCCGGTACCTGTGCGGAATTTTGACGACTTTGACAGCCCGTCTCTCGGGGCGGACTGGCAGTTTGTGCGCAATCCCGACAACAGTGCCTGGTCATTGACGGAACGCCCCGGGTATTTCCGGATTTGGACCGGGGATTGGGACTTAAATCTGCGAAAGGCCAAAAATACATTGGTCAGGCGGGAGAAGGATCATCGCTATACCGCCATCACCAAACTGGAGTTTCACCCGAACCGCAACGGAGAAGAGGCGGGACTGACCTGCTATTACAGTACTACCACATATATAAAGCTTGGCCTGGTTTATGAGGACGGCCCGCGGGTGCGTTTGGTTGAAAACCGAGGCGGTGTGGTGACGGTGGTTGCCGAGACTGAGGCCATATCGGACGGAGTAATTTATCTCCGGGTGCAAACCCGAAATCAAATCCGGATATTCAGTTATAGCTACGACGGAGAGCAATGGATGACGGTGGGGGAAATCACCGACTGTACCTTCTTAAGCGATGAAGGGGTGCCCCATGAACGGAAACGCCATACCGGGACCATGGTCGGCATCTATGCCAATAACGGCGGATGCGGCAGTCGGATACCGGCGGATTTTGACTGGTTCCGTTATATTCCCGAAGATGAATGAAGGAGACGGACATTGATGAGTGAGCGCGCTGTACTCGGTTTGGGTATCGAAAATCTGGCCTTGGTCAAATACCTGTTGGCTCGGGGAGAGAAAGTGACGGTTTGCGACAGTCGGGATCCGGAAGCGTTGGGTGAACGCTACCATGAACTGAAAGACCGCGGTATCCGGTTTCGGCTGGGTGCGGATTATCTGGACCATTTAAGCGATTTTACGGAAGTCTTCCGTTCGCCGGGGCTGCCCTTGTTTGATCCCCGGCTGGAGCAGGCCAAAGCGGCCGGGGTGAAGATCACCAGTGCCATGCGGCTGTTTCTTGAGCTATGCCCATGTAGAACCATTGGCGTCACCGGGACCAAAGGCAAAGGTACTACTTCTTCGTTGATTCACCGGATTCTCCATATCAGCCAGAAGAAAAAAGGAGCCCGGGCTTTTCTGGGAGGCAATATCGGCATTGCGCCCTTTGAATTTTTGGAGGATTTGCAAAAGAACGATCTGGTGGTTTTGGAGTTATCCAGCTTTCAGCTGGAGGATTTCGATCGGAGCGTGGATATTGCGGTGATCACCAATATCACCGAGGACCATTTGGCTCCGGCGGATCCGGTCAATCCCAATTACCACAAATCCCGTTCGGAATACATTCAAGCCAAGGTCAATCTCTTCCGACACCAGGACGAAAACGGCGTAACCATTTTAAACCGGGCTGATCCCACCAGCCGGGAGGTGGAGGCGTTGGTACGGGGGAGATTGTTGACTTACGGTGACCGGCCGCAGCCGAAAGGCGCCTGGTTTGAAAAAGACGGCGGGATCTATCGGATCCTTTGGAATCCGGACGGACCAAAGGAGCAGTTGATCACCAGTGAATCCATTCAGGTTCGCGGCGAACATAACCTGTTAAATATTGCGGCCGCCGCATTGGCCAGCCGGACGGCAGGGGCGGATGTAGCGTCGATCCGGGAAGGGATCTCCGGTTATCAGGGGTTGGAACACCGTCTCGAATATGTGGCTACCGTCAACGGCGTCCAGTTTTTCGATGATTCCTTTGCCACTGCCCCGGATCCGACCATTGTCGGGATTCGGGCTTTTAGCGAGCCGATTGTGTTAATTGCCGGAGGTGCGGATAAAGGGGCGGATTTTACCGTGTTGGCGGAGGAGATTTTGCGCAGTACCGTCAAGGCGGTGATCCTTATCGGCGTGACCGGGCCGAAGATTGGGGCCGCTATTGAAAAGGCAGCGTCCCAATGGGGACGGCCCATGCCGGAACTGGTTTACGGATGTCAAAACATGACGCAGATCGTCCGGACGGCCTATGAAAAGGCGGGACCCGGAGAAGTGGTGCTTCTTTCCACCGCCAGTGCCAGTTTCGGAATGTTTAGAAATTATAAAGAGCGGGGGAACCTGTTTAAAGAGGAAGTACGGAAGCTGATGAATTCCGAAACGTTGTAATTATAACAGTTATAAATGGTAACCGGTTTTATAACCGTCGGCCGGACGGATATGTTTCGGCCGGCGGTTTTTTGGTTTCAACCGGAGGTAAGCCGGTGATACAAAGCGGTCAATCGGGCCGATGGTTTGACGCCTAAATCTTCCCAAAGCTGTTGCGTAAATCGGCCAAATTCCTTCTTAATGCCAGACCGGTCTTCCATAGCAGCCAGGGCCGTCAATAAGGAATCCAGTATCGTCTCGGAGTATGGGTTTAACTCCAGAAGGCGGCGAAGATGGAGCACCGCTATAAGCCCCTTGAGCATTGGTGGTTGTGGTTCGTCCGGTGCCTTCCACGGTGACGGTAGCTCCGACAATCGGCGTTGTCTGATCCGGCGCAAATACGGAACCGGTAATGGCGCCGCCGCCGGTAACCGGCGGTTCTCCGAGAGTATTGTTGTTACCTCCGCCACCGCCGCATCCAACCAGGATTAGCGCTGCTGACAGCAAGACGATGAGTAAACTTACTTTTTTCATTCGAGGACCTCCTTAGCGGAATAATGACAGTATTCATTGTATCTGCCTGTTCTCAACAAAATCTAAACATCGTCCGCTGTAAGATCCGGGGACCCTCTTGACAGAGAACGGAAAATCTGATAATTTTATTATACATATGTATTACAAATCATCAGAAATGCGATGACAGGGAAAGTAGGCTGTATCCGGTGTTTCAGAGAACTGTTGGTCGGTGCAAAACAGTACACGGTACAGAGGAAACTCCCCCTGGAGCAGTCCGTTGAAGCTTTGGGGAATCCAAAGTGCGTAGGCGGGATCGGGTTTCTCGCCGTTACCATGAGAGGGCATTCGTCGGGAGGATGCTTAGAGAGGGTTTGATACCAATAAGAGTGGTACCGCGGAAGTCACGCTTTCGTCTCTTGCTGAGAGACGGAAGCGTTTTTTAATTTTAATATTTTATATGATATGTACATATGGTTAAACACAATACGGTAGAAGGGGAGATCGTTTGATGAAATTAGCTTTTTCGACGCTTGGATGTCCGGACTTCGATTGGCCTGATATTTATGCCATGGCCAAAGATTTCGGCTTTGACGGGATCGAAATCCGGGGCCTGGGAAATGAAATTTATGCGGTGAAGGCCAAACCTTTTACTGAAAGTGAATTGCCGAATACTGTTAAGAAACTTAAAGAGCTGCGCCTGGAGATCCCTTGCCTTTCTTCAGGTTGCTGTCTGAAGTTTCCGGAGAAGGCGGATGCCAATTACCAGGAAATCGTGGAATATATCAATTTGGCGAAACGGTTGGGCACACCGTATGTCCGGATTTTGGGCGATCTTGAACCCCAAGTTTCGGGAGAAGTGGACGATAATGTGGTGATCACGGCACTCAACCGGTTGATACCCGTAGCCGAAACCAACGGGGTGACCTTGTTGATCGAAACCAACGGCGTCTATGCGGATACAGCCAGACTCCGGTCCCTTTTGGAACACGTGGCCAGCGATGCGGTGGGCGCTTTGTGGGACTTGCACCATCCCTATCGCTATGCCGGGGAAACCCCTGAAAAAACCGTGCAGAATCTCGGAGCCTTCATTAAATATGTCCATATTAAGGACTCTGTCATGAAGGACGGAGCGGTCCAGTACCGGATGTTGGGCGAAGGGGATTTGCCCATCGACGCAATGATGCGGGCCCTGAATTCCATTAATTATGCCGGATATATCTCGTTGGAATGGGTCAAACGCTGGGCGAAGGATCTGGATGACGCCGGCGTGGTCTTCCCGCATTTTGATAACTATATGCGTCAATATATCAAAAAGAGCGTGACCAGAGGGCGTCTCTTCGACAACCAGACGAAAACCGGCAAATACATTTGGGAGAAAGACATCCTCATCGACCTCACGTTCCCTCAGGTATTGGACAGGGTGGTCGATGAATTTCCTGATCAATATGCATTCCGGTATACGACGACGGACTACACCCGGACGTATAAGGAATTCCGGGACGATGTGGATACCTTTGCCCGAGCCTTGATTGCCCTTGGCGTCAAGCCCGGGGACCATGTGGCCATCTGGGCCACCAACGTCCCCCAATGGTTCATCACCTTCTGGGCTACGGTGAAGATCGGGGCGGTGTTGGTAACGGTTAATACGGCCTATAAGATTTACGAAGCTGAATATCTGCTGCGCCAGTCCGATACCCATACCCTGGTGATGATTGACGGGTATAAAGACTCCAATTATGTTGAAATTATAAAAGAGTTATGTCCTGAACTGGAAACCGCCGAGCCGGGGAAACCGCTCCGTATCAAACGACTGCCTTTCTTACGGAACATTATCACCATCGAGTCCAAACAGAAAGGCTGCCTCTCCTGGGATGAAGCCGTCGCGCTCGCTGAAAAAGTGCCGGTGGAAGAGGTATACCGCCGGGCGATGGCCATCAATTGCCATGATGTCTGCAATATGCAGTACACCTCCGGAACCACTGGGTTCCCGAAAGGTGTTATGCTGACCCATTATAATGTGGTGAATAACGGAAAAACCATCGGCGACTGTTTGGACCTTTCCACGGCCGACCGGTTGCTGATCCATGTCCCGATGTTCCACTGTTTCGGCATGGTTCTGGCGATGACGGCGGCCATGACCCATGGTGCCACCATGTGTCCGATACCTTATTTCTCGCCCAGACTGTCTTTGGAATGCATCAATAAGGAGAAGATTACGGCCTGTCACGGGGTGCCGACCATGTTCATCGCCATGCTGGAACATGAGGATTTCTCCAAAACCGATTTCTCCCATATGCGGACCGGGATCATGGCGGGAAG
>JAKOSX010000109.1 GCA_029776595.1 Bacillota bacterium
AAGACGATGGCTCCTTCCGTCAGTGCGATTTTCGTCACCAGGGTGATCAGGCATCCCCATGCAAAGATGGACAAGCCCCGACGGAGGGCACGGCGGAAGGTTAACTGCCCGCCGTTATAGGCGATCTTCAGGGAAAGGCCGACGATGGCCAGGAAGAGAAAAGCGGTGGCCTTCTGAAAATAACTCCAAAAACCCACGTCCAATCTGAGGTTGGTGCCGCTTACCATTTCCATGTCCACCAGGAAGTGGAAGATCAACATCATGATCAAAGCGATGCCCCGCCAGAAATCAATCTCCCAGAAACGCTGTTTTGACATATGCTTAAACAAGAAGAATATCCTCCTTTTGGAATCGTTCGCAACGAAAGACTTGACTTCCGGCTGACGAGAATTATAATTAAAGTATAGCACCTGTATGACTGGCGGAAAAGTGGAATAAACCACGAGGGAGTACAGGGAAGAAAGAATTGTCGACCGCCTGGGCAGAATAATGCCCGGGCGGTTTTTGTATTTGTAAAAAAATGGTTAGACTGATATCCTATGACCAAAGGAGGCCGATGATGATGGATCCGTGGAGAGGATTTAAAGGAGACAGTTGGCGAAACCGGGTGGATGTGGCGGATTTTATCCGGGACAATTATCAGCCCTATTACGGGGATGAAAGCTTTCTGTCCGGCCCGTCCGAACGGACCCGGAAGGTCTGGGCCCGTTGTCTGGAATTGATGGAAGAAGAGAAACGGGCCGGTGGCGTGTTGGCCATCGATATCAAGCGGGTGGCCGGGATTACGGCGTGGAAGCCCGGATATATTGACCGGGAGAATGAAGTGATCGTCGGGTTGCAGACCGATGAGCCCTTAAAGCGGATGGTCAATCCCTGGGGCGGCTGGCGGATGGTGGAGCAAGCCTGCAAAGCCAGAGGCGTGGAACCCGATCCGCAGATGGCCAAGATATTTACTACCTATCGCCGGACGCAAAACGAAGCCATTTTCCGGATCTATACCCCGGCGATGCGGCAGGCCCGAAGACTGGGGATTATCACCGGGCTTCCCGATGCTTACGGACGGGGCCGGTTAATCGGCGATTATCGCCGGGTGGCCCTGTATGGCACGGAATTTCTGAGGAAAGAAAAAGAAAAAGATCTGTATGCTTTGGATAATGTGGATGATTCCACCATTCATTTGCGGGAAGATATTGCGGATCAGATCCGGGCGCTGGAACGGATGGCCGAATTGGGCCAAGCCTACGGCTGTGATATTACCCGGCCGGCGGCCAATGCCCGGGAAGCAGTCCAGTGGCTGTATATGGCCTATCTCTGTGCAGTAAAAGAACAAAACGGCGCAGCGATGTCCTTTGGCCATAACAGTCCGTTTTTGGACATTTACATCCAACGGGATTTGGACGAAGGGACGTTGACTGAAACCGAAGCCCAGGAGTTAATCGACCAACTGACCATCAAATTGCGTCTGGTCCGGCACCTGCGGACGCCGGAATACGACGAGTTGTTTGCCGGAGATCCCACGTGGGTTACGGAATCCCTCGGCGGTATGGCCGAAGACGGTCGGCCCCTGGTGACGAAGACGGACTATCGTTGGCTTCAGACCCTGCGGAATCTGGGAACTGCGCCGGAGCCCAACCTGACGGTGCTCTGGAGTTCCCGTTTGCCCAAACCTTTCCGGGAATTTTGCGCCCGGACGGCCATCGAAACGTCGGCGATTCAGTTTGAAAACGACGACCTAATGCGGCCTATCTTCGGAGATGACTACGGCATCTCCTGCTGCGTGTCGGCCACACGCATCGGCAAGGATATGCAGTTCTTCGGAGCCCGGGTCAATCTGGCCAAGGCATTGCTTTTGGCCATCAACGGCGGTCGGGACGAAATGACCGGCGAAGAAGTGGTCAATGTCCCGGAACTCACCGGCGAATACCTGGAATGGGATCAAGTATGGAGCAATTATGAGAAGGTCCTCACCTGGCTGTCGGTGTTGTACAGCCGGACGATGAACTGCATCCATTACATGCATGATAAATACAACTATGAGCGGGTACAGATGGCGTTGATCGATTCCAACCCTCATCGGCACATGGCTTTCGGCGTGGCGGGCCTGTCCGTGGTGGCGGACTCTCTGAGTGCCATCCGGTTTGCCCGGGTGAAAGCCATCCGCAATGAGCAGGGGATTGCGGAACGGTTCGAGATCGAAGGGGATTTCCCCTGCTATGGCAATGATGATGATCGGGTGGACGGCCTGGCGGTCCGGGTCTTGCGGTATTTCTACAATTCCCTCTCGGAACAGCCGATTTACCGCAATGCGGTTCCGACCCTCTCAGTGTTGACCATTACGTCCAATGTGGTCTATGGGAAAAAAACCGGGGCTACACCGGACGGCCGGGAACGGGGAAAACCGTTTGCGCCGGGTGCCAATCCCATGCACGGCCGGGAGCTTTCCGGCGTTGTGGCCGCCATGCGCTCCGTGGCCAAGCTTCCCTATGAGATCTGCCGCGACGGCATTTCCTATACGTTCTCCATCACGCCGCGGGCTTTGGGAGAAGACATGCCGCAGCGGATTCACAATCTGATCAATCTGTTGAACGGGTATTTCGGTTCGGGCGGCCACCATATGAATGTCAATGTTTACAGCCGGGAAACGCTGATCGATGCCATGGAACATCCGGAACTTTACCCCAATCTCACCATCCGGGTCTCCGGTTATGCGGTCCATTTCACCAAGCTCAGCAAGGAACAGCAGATGGAAGTGATTCAGCGGACGATTTATGAGCGAATGTAAATAGGCATGAGACGGGAGAGTATAAGTTGACAGTTGACAGTTGGCAGTTCTTTTACGGGTGCACAGTCCACGGTTCACAGTGCACAATGCGAAGCTTCATCCTGATGAGGTCCTAGGCCTTGGGTCCTGGGTCCCGGGTTCTGGGTTATGGAAGGAACGTTAATGCGTTCCACCTAAAACCAATACCTAGCACCTAACACCCGGAACCCCATGCCATTACTTTAGAACTGTCAACTGTCAACCGGCTAACTGAAGAGGGGGGTGTTCCGGTGGGACGAATTCAGCAGATACAGAGTTTCAGCACCTTGGACGGGCCGGGTAGCCGGTGCGTGGTTTTTTTGCAAGGGTGTCCGGTAGGATGCATTTTCTGCCACAACCCGGATTCATGGGAGCAATCTAAGGGAACGGAGATGCCCGTCGACGAGCTGATGCGCAGGATCGAGCGGTTCAGGCCGTTCTTGCCCATTCCGGGGTTGACCGTCAGCGGCGGAGAGCCGTTGGCGCAGTTTGAATTCACCATGGAATTGATGCGCCAGGCAAAAGCCGAAGGCTGGCATGTGGCGTTGGACACGTCGGGCTGGGGCCCGGCGCAGCGTTTTAAAGAGGCGGTGACAGAGGCAGACCTGGTGCTTTTCTCCATCAAGCATCCGTTGGAACCCACTCTGGTATCCCAGGTGACAGTCGCCGGGATGGAAGAGAAACTGGCGGTTTTATCCCGTACAGCGACGCCGGTATGGATACGCTATGTGCTGATTCCCGGCTGGACCGACGGGCCGGAAGCTGCCGAGGCGTTGAAAAAGATGATCGCCGCCGTTCCAAGTGTGGAGAAAGTCGAGATCCTCCCCTATAACAGCCTGGCCCGGGATAAATGGAAGAAATTAGGTTGGGACAGCCCGCTGTTCCATGACGATATCCGGACGGATGAAGCGAAAGTGAAGGAGTTTGAAAAAATGCTTGAGATAGAGTCTTAGGCTCTGGTTCTGGATGCTGGGTTATGGAGGGAATGCGGAGTGTTCCACACCTAAACCCAGCACCCGGTATCTTGTACCCAGTCACCCCATACTTACGCTGTTACCATAAATTAACCGAGATTTAGCTTCAGATTGTTCTTGCCAAACGGCCGGTGATAGTGTAGAATATTATTTGCTGAACGCGCGCCCGTAGCTCAGAGGATAGAGCACTGGCCTCCGGAGCCAGGTGCACAGGTTCGATTCCTGTCGGGCGCACCATTTATTTGAGGTTAACCGCGATGAATGTCGCGGTTTTTTGTTTTCGCATTTTTGCCCCTTTGAGGGGCTTTTTTTATATCGTTTCGCCTAAAACCAATATCTAAAATTTATGGGAAATAAGGGTTGAGAATCCAAATAGCGGTATTATATAATAAAATAGTTATTTTTTGGTAATAAAACGAGAATGATATTTTTTATCTGTTTTGGTGGGGGTTTTTCATGTTCAGGAAAACGATGGTTTTATCCGTTTTGTTGCTCCTTAGTGCTTTATCGGCGTTTTCCGTCGATTCGCTGGCTTTCATCTTTAAGAGTAAGACTCAGGACTCCAGCGAAACTATCCGGAAATATATCGACCATGTCCATTTTATCGGCGTGTCGTCCGACGGGGTGATTAAGCTGGAAAACGGCTTGGTTATAACGTTTCTGAAGCCGCTTCCCTCCAGTAAGGTCTACAAAGAAAAAAATGATGCCTTCTATTATGTACCCCATGGCGGGGATTCTTACCGGTATTTAACCATTGAAGGAGTCCGTGTCAAATTGGAAAACACGGGGAAAAACATATTGATTATTCGCTGGTGGGAATCGGTCTTTGGCGTGGGGGATTATCGGGGTGCTCCTTTGCCGGACAATGTGAATTATGAGTATGCGAACAGCCGCAAAATCCCGGATACGCCCATTGCTCCCGGGCAAGTGCCGATTTATCGGGATATTTATCTGTCGCGGATGGAATGGCGGAATGCCCGCCGCATTGTTGACTCTTATTATAACGGTTGGGAGACGGTTTATGTCTATGAGAATTATAAAGAGTATTCCATCATAGGCCAACCTGTCCCAAGAGCGTCAGATCTCCGGTTTGCGGTGGAGTTAAAAGTATATGACCAAAAAGGCAACGGGAAGTATTATCAAATTCCCTGTCCTCCCGTGGGCGTCCGTATCAGGGAAAATGAGTAATCAGGAATGGAGGTTGTCTGAATATGCGTGGTAAACGAAGGATTTTTGCCGTTGTCATGTTGCTTTTGTGCCTGATTTCATCGTCAGCCGGATATGCGAAAAAGTCCAAAGAACCCAATCCCGACTATGTGGGGGCATACCACTCGGAAGTCGAAACATTGAAAAAGCACATTGTCTTTCTTAACCATGGGGCGAAAGATGTGATCCAATTAAAAAACGGTTTGCTTTTTGCCTTTAACAGACCCATCTTGAAAGAAAGCACGGATTATAATGTTTATAAAAAGAAACTTGACATCGTATTGATTTATCCCATACTGGAATACGACTATTACGACTACGTGATGGCGATTGGGATGAATATCACACTCAAAAATACCAGCAAAAAGGCTTTGACCATCCGATGGAGCGAATCGTCGCTCAGCGATATAAATTATTCGGGCTTGCCTTTTTTTAACGGTATGTATTATCAGGACGCCAATGTTCCGGTTGCCACTCCGGATACGTTGCTTGTACCCGGCCAGATTGTTACCATGAACATCTTTACGTCCAATGCAATCAAAACGGAAAGTATTACAGCGCCTATATTCCGAAAAAAGGCGGTGTCCGATACGATCTGCTCATGAAGGTCTATGAACCCGACGGGAAGTATGAATATTTCCATATCCAGAGTCCCTATATCGGACTGTCGCCGGACTATCATGCGGAGGCCGGTGCCGAGAAGGATAATGCCGAAAAATCATATGACGACTGAAAGCCTAACCGCGGCCAAGCCGGATGCCTTTGTTACGCCTGTTTTCATGTGGCCCTCAAAGCGGCGGAACTGGATATTTGGTTGAACCGGCTGGCGTATTGCGGAAAGGGGTATGGAACGGCTGCATTAAAGCGATTGGTGGAGTATTTACGCTCCGAATCAGAAGGTCGGTTTCCAACGGGTGAGGGATAAAAAGGCGTCCCTCCAAGCCTATTTATTGCCGGAGTATATGGAGGTTTACGGCAACGGAGACTACGGGTTGGAAGATACTGCGGTTTTGGTGTTGGAATGAATGAAACGGTGGCCGGGGCCATATTTTTTTTATAAACGGCAGGAATATTTAAAAAAATGCCGAATTTCAATCCATGGTTTTTTATGTCCAAACGGCCGTACCGGCACGTTTGGCGGTAGACCGGTAGACGGATTGCACCTGCAATCCGGGTAGGAAAGTGTAGAACGGTATGATAACGGAAGGGAAGGAAGGATGGTATCATGGATATCACTGTATTTCGCTGGGCAGCGATCTTGGCTTTTGTTTGCCTTTTAATTGGAGTAGGTATTTATTCGATGCGCCGGACTAAGACCACTGCGGACTTTTTCCTGGGAGGAAGGGACGTAGGGCCTTGGATCTCGGCGTTTGCTTATGGTACGACATATTTTTCGGCCGTCATCTTTATCGGGTATGCCGGTAAACTGGGATGGGGCTTCGGCATCTCCACCCTTTGGATCGCCATCGGCAATGCGGTGGTCGGCAGTTGGCTGGCATGGAAGGTGTTGGCCAGGCGGACCCGGATGATGACTACCAAGCTGGGAGCCATGACCATGCCGGAATTTTTGGAAGCCCGGTATCAGTGCAAGGGGCTGAAAATTGCTTCGGCCGTATTGATTTTCATCTTCCTTATTCCGTATTGCGGTTCTGTCTTTACCGGCTTGGGCTTCTTGTTTGAAAACGTATTGCACATCGATTATCAGCTCTCGCTTATCGTGATGATCGTCCTGACCGGAATCTATTTGGTGATGGGCGGCTATTTTGCCGTAGCGTTAACCGATTTCATCCAGGGCCTGATCATGCTGGCCGGAGTCTTTCTGATGGTGGGGAACGTCTTCAGCCAACCGGAAGTGGGCGGTTTCGGCGGTCTCCTGCCCAAATTGGCGGCCATTGACCCGTCGCTGAGCAAGATGATCCCGGACAACTGGTTGCCTCTGGCGGGGCTGGTGTTCATGACCAGCGTGGGCGTATGGGGCATGCCCCAGATGGTACAGAAATACTACGCCATTAAAAATGAAAAAGTGATTCATACGGCGACGATCGTGGCCACCCTGTTCGCGATTATCATCGCCGGTGCGGCATACGGCGTCGGTTCCACCGTCCATCTGTTCTACCATGAAGTGCCGACGGACGCCGCCGGAAACCCGGCTTATAATGTGTTGATTCCGCAATTATTGGAACGGACCATGCCGGAATATTTGCTGATCGTCATCTTATTGTTGGTGCTTTCAGCTTCCATGTCGACCCTTTCTTCGCTGGTGCTGGTCTCCAGCTCTGCGTTGACCATTGACTTGATCCAAGGAGTCTTTTGTCCTCACATGGATAAAAAGCATTCCATCACGGTCCTGCGGCTGTTCTGCGCCTTGTTTATCATCTGTTCCATCGTGGTGGCCATCTTTAAACTGGATTTCATCATCAAACTCATGAGCCTTTCCTGGGGAACCATCTCCGGCGCGTTTTTAGCCCCCTATATCTACGGCCTGTTCTGGAAGGGAACCACCAAAGCCGGAGCTTGGGCCGGAATGATCGCCGGGGTTTTGGTTTCCGTGGTAGGAAGCCAGCTATTCCCGTCGGAAAGCCTTTCACCCTTGGTGAGCTCCGTCGCCATGGTCATACCTTTGGTGGTGGTGCCGTTGGTGAGCCTCTGTACGCGGAAGTTTGACGCCGAACATATTCAAATGGTTTTCGGATCCGTCGAACAGGCGGAGGCTCTGGCTGCGGCCGCCAAAACCGAAGCATAAAAATATACACGGAATGAAAGAAGGATTGCAATGATTTGGGAACCTCAGTGGGAATGTATGGATCGGAATTCCATGCGTCGTTTGCAATTAGAACGCTTGCAGGCGGTGGTGGAGCGGGTCTATCGGCAAGTGCCGTTTTACCGGCGGAAGTTTGATGAGGCCGGCGTTAAACCGGGAGACATCAAGCATCTGGAAGATTTGCAGAAACTGCCGTTTACGGTGAAAGATGATCTGCGGGACAATTATCCTTTCGGCATGTTTGCCGTGCCGATGAAGGAGATCGTCCGGATCCATTCGTCTTCCGGAACCACCGGGATTCCGACGGTGGTGGGGTATACCAAAAACGACTTGGTGACCTGGTCCAATCTGGTGGCCCGTTTTGTCAGCGCGGCCGGGGTCACCAGTGACGATATCGTCCAAATTTCTTTCGGATACGGCTTGTTTACCGGC
>JAKOSX010000110.1 GCA_029776595.1 Bacillota bacterium
CCATGGGCAGATATTTTTCCACCAACGTTTCTTTGGCAGCAGGCTCGGACCCAGAGCGAATTTTCTCGATGAGTTCCAGGTCGGTTTGTTGACACATACCGGATACCTCCTCCAAAACCTCTTTCCAGTAAAATATATGTTGTAGGTTGTCCCTGGTATGACTTTTCCAAAAAAATAAACCGCACGAAGGCGGTTATCCCCATGCATAAATCCTGATAACTCCATTGGATGATTCGTTTTTTTCAACGCGGTTCTACGATGAATTTAATTGCCGTACGCACCTGGCCGTCAATGTTAATCTCAGCAAAACCTGGCGTACACACTAAATTGATGCCATTAGGGGCCACATACCCTCGGGTAATTGCAATCGACTTCACCGCCTGATTGACGGCACCCGCTCCCACCGCCTGCACTTCGGCAATGCCTTTTTCACGGAGAACGGCCGCTAAAGCTCCAGCCACGGATTTTGGAACTGAATTTGCAGAAACTTTCAATACGTCCATTCTGAAAAGCCCCCTACACAATGATACTTAACCTATTCTTTCATATCATATTCAGCCGGGCTTAAAAAAAACCTTTTTTACAAAAAATCCCCTACTTGCTTTTGAGTTCCTCCAATGCCATCCGCGCTGCGCAATTTTGGGCTTCTTTAATGGACCGGCCGGTGCCTTTCCCGTACACCCGGTCATTTACCGTCACTTCCACCGTAAACCGGCGGTTATGGGGCGGCCCCGTTTCACTGACCGTACGGTACACCGGCTTCAAGCCTTTGGCCTGGGTCAGTTCCTGAAGATGGCTTTTGGCATTCAGTTCATCAAATTTCTCCATAATCCTGGGCAACTCGGCTTCAATCAACGGCAGCACCAGCTCTGTCGTTTTTTCCAAGCCGAAACTTAAAAAATAGGCTCCGATAAACGCTTCAAACAGATCGGCCCAAATATTGATTTTCACATTGCCGCGGTTTTTTTGCTCGCCGGCGCCCAAACGGAGATAATCCACCAAATGCAGCCTTTCCGAAAAAAGGGCCAGCATGGGCGCACTGACGATAGTCGCCTTCAATTTAGCCAGTTCCCCTTCGCTGTACCGGGGATAATGTTCAAATAAATAACGGCAGACAATAATCCCCAAAACACTATCGCCCAGAAATTCCAAGCGTTCATTGCTGCGGACAGAATGTTCATGGGCATAGGACGAATGGGTAAACGCTTCCTTAAACAATTCGCGGTTTTCCAGGCTAAAATTGAGTTGAACCGCCAATTGCTCCAGCGGCGGTTCGTTCATATCCATATCCGATTTCCGTTTCATAGCTGATTACCCGTTAAATTTCTTAAAGGCCAAACACGCATTATGGCCTCCGAATCCCAATGAATTGGACAAACAATATTCAATAGCCGCTTTACGGGCAACATTCGGCACATAGTCCAAATCGCAATCCGGATCGGGCGTATGATAATTGATGGTGGGCGGAATGATTCCTTCTTTCAAGGCCAATACGGAAGCGATGGCTTCGATGCCGCCGGCAGCGCCCAACAAATGTCCGGTCATGGATTTGGTGGAACTCACGGCCAATTTACGGGCAGCCTCGCCAAATACGCTTTTGATGGCCATGGTTTCCAATTTATCATTGGCCGGAGTCGAAGTCCCGTGGGCATTAATATAATCAACCTGCTCCGGTTCAATGCCGGCATCGGCCATGGCCAAACGCATGGCTTCGGCTGCGCCGAACCCCTCCGGATGCGGTGCGGTGATATGATAAGCGTCGCCGGTCTCTCCGTACCCCACCAATTCAGCATAGATAGGCGCCCCCCGTTTCAGGGCGTGCTCCAACTCTTCGAGGATGATTATCCCGGCCCCTTCTCCCATGACAAAACCATCCCGCGTCAGATCAAACGGGCGGCAGGCGGATTTCGGGTCGTCATTTCGGGTCGACAGCGCACCGGCTGAAG
>JAKOSX010000111.1 GCA_029776595.1 Bacillota bacterium
CAGTTTGAAAGGCTGCAGGATCGGAACGACCTTTTCAACCCCTTCCATGGACTCGATGGACTCCATCACGCCGGGTTGTTTCGGCCCGATCACCCCGAGAATCGTGCGTTCGACCCCTTCGGAATGATGAATTCCGAATCCCATTTGGGTGAGTTTCTCCTTCACCCGCTCGATTTGGGCCGGAGTGGCCCCAATGTTCATCACGACAATCATTGCAAATTCCTCCTACCATCCTACATTTTTCCGTTGTCAGGGTTTTTATACCAATCCTACCATACTACCCGTCAACGATTGCCCATATTATAGCAATAATTTGTGGTAAATGTAAATAAAGAACCGGTTAATTTTGACGCCGCCGGTCCTTCGTTTTGACTTTCCCGATGAAAATGGGGTACAATTACATTCGGGTACGGAATTTAGGTTTTAGTGCATAGCACACCGTACACACTTCATAGCGTACCCTTTTGTCTTTATACCGTTTGAAGCTCCTGGATCCTATAAACTTTTATCGGTGATATTATTAATGAAAAAAAATCTCCCGGTAGTCTTTGAGGCGGTTTACTCCCAAGACGAACCGGTTTCGATACAGGAATATCTACGACAGGAAGCCCGAATGTCAGGGCGAAGTCTGCGCCAGTATTTTTTCAAGGGACTGGTCGAAGTAAACCGGCGAAAAGCTCATTCGGCGGCCAAATTGAAGGCAGGAGACCACATCCGGGTGTTTCAGCCGAAAGAGTCCGCTTCCCCGTTGACACCGGAAGCTTTGCCCATCGAGATCATTTATGAAAACGACCAATTGCTGGTCATCAACAAACCGGCGTTATTGCCTGTCCATCCCTCCGGGTCCATTTCCCGTGGGACTCTGGCCAACCGAGTCGCTTACTACTATCAAACGCGACAACTTCCCGTCAAAGTCCGGCCGGTGAACCGTCTGGACCACGGCACCTCCGGGTTAATCATCTTTGCCAAAACAGCAGCCAGCCAGGAAAAGTTGAGCCAAGCCATTCAAAGCCACAAGATTCAGCGAATTTATTATGCAATCGTCCATGGAATCCTCGCTCAAGATGAAGGGATCATTGATCTCCCCATTTTGCAACAACCCGGAAACCGGCGGGTGGATCCCCAAGGTCAACCGGCAGCCACCCGTTTTAAAGTAATACGGCGATATTCCAAGGCCACACTGTTGGAATTGGCATTGGAAACCGGGCGAACCCATCAGATTCGCATCCATCTCAGCCATATCGGTCATCCGATCATCGGAGACAAAACTTACGGAAAACCGTCATCATCCTTGAATCATCCGGCTCTCCATGCCGGTAAACTCATTTTTGATCCGGCGGTTTATAATATTCCGGAATTGACAGCCCCTTTGCCCGATGACTGGCAGGGTCTGTTCGATAGTTTAGAAAACACGTAAAGGAGTGAACCCGATGACAAACCCGTTACTTCACGGCATATCTCATCTAAATCATGCTGCGGTCAAAATTTGTACAGCCCAAAAAACGATATACGTCGACCCGTATCATTTACCCGACCCGGAGCATGATGCGGACCTTATTTTTATCACTCACCACCACCACGATCATTTGTCTCCTGAAGATATTTCGGCCATTATAAAAGCCGATACGATTGTGGTTGTTCCGGCCAGCATTGCCGATAGTGTCAACAACCTGGGAGCCGCCCAAGTGATCAAGGTTGAACCGGAACGCGAATATGTCGTTGAGGATATCCCTTTTGAAACGATATCCGCTTACAATATTAATAAACGATTCCATCCCAAAGAACAAGCTTGGGTCGGTTATAACATCACCGCCAACGGCGTCCGCTATTATATTGCCGGGGATACCGATGCCATCCCCGAAATGAACCGGATCCAAACCGATGTAGCGTTTCTCCCGGTAGGCGGTACCTATACCATGGATGCCAAAGAAGCAGCCGAAGCTGCTTCCGTCATCAAACCAAAGATAGCTGTGCCAATTCATTATGGTGAAGTGGTCGGTTCTCTCGAAGATGCCAGAAATTTTGTGAATTGGCTGCAACCCGGCATCCAAGGGATTATTATATAAATAGTCTCCGAAAATTACTACACATTCTCAAGCATCGGCCATAACGGCCCGTTTTCATCGATGATATCGGCCAAGTCATAGACTGAGATGGGGAACATGGGAAATCCATAGGCATACGGCGATATCTCATAAAGCTGGAAGAAGATGACCAACGCTTTGTCAGCCACATAATAATCCTGATCCGGCCGGATCCCGGTGAACTCTCCTAACAGCGTCACGTCCCGCATCCGGATCTGAGCATCCACAATGGCTGACAACCGTCTGACATAATCGCTTTCCGGCTTGAAAAGTTCGGCCAGACTATAAGATTTTCCCGTTTCCACATTAAACGTCAGCCCTCGGAGAAGCGTTATGCCATGGGCTCCGCCGGAATAACCGAAAACATTTAAGACCAGGCTTAAAACATCCCGTTCATTGGTTTTGATCTCATAATATCCAGTGATGGTGGTCATCGAATTCTCATAATAGCCCAAGTCTCTCACCATCTCGTGGACGGTTTCCAGGATCCGTTGATTGATGGCTTCCTCCACATCAGTATTGCCTAAACGCCGGACCACCGGATAATATATATCCAACCTGGGCCAGACCATGTGTTTGCTTTTCACTTTGACCGGCAAATCAAATCCATTCATACATAAGCACCTTCCGTTTTTGTTTCATCATATTCAAAGGCG
>JAKOSX010000112.1 GCA_029776595.1 Bacillota bacterium
AGCGGCCGTCCAAACCGAACTTAACCCGGGAGGTCGGGGCGGGCGTCAAATAAACCGGGGCGCTCACCGGTCAATTCTCGGAGACCGGTGCTAAGATCATCGAGATAGCCGACGGCTGGTTCGTCTGCAGACGAGCCGAAGGCGAAATTCAAATTGCAGTCTGCACCCGGAGATGCTTCGGTTAATGCCTTTTCGGACGGGGGTTCGACTCCCCCCGCCTCCACCAAAAGAGAGTTAAACCTGTAGAATACTACAGGTTTTTTTGTTTTCGACCTGGAGATTATAAATATGTATGGTGCGGTTCGTGGAATTGTTCGGGAAGATTTGGAGGATTTCGGGTTATGAAAACAGTCATGCCTGAATTGGATTTAATTGTCCGCAAATCGGAGCACAGGCCTTTTGATATCATCGGCGATGTCCACGGATGCTTTGATGAATTAAGGGATTTGCTTGAAAAGCTCGGATACAATATTAACGAAGGTTTCGGAGAATACTGCTTTAACGTGACTCATTTCGAAGGGCGGAAGGCGATATTCTTAGGCGATCTGGTTGACCGAGGCCCAAAAATTGTGCCGGTTTTAAAAATTGTCATGAGCATGGTGAAAACGGGCATTGCTTATTGTGTGCCCGGAAATCATGATATGAAGCTGGTCCGCAAGCTTTCCGGACGTCATGTTCAACTTAAACATGGGTTGGCCGAAACCTTGGAACAACTTGCTGATGAACCGGCTGAGTTTTCAGAGGAGGTTAAAGCGTTTTTGGGCGGTCTCCCCAGTCACTATGTATTTGACGACGGAAAGCTGGTGGTAGCCCATGCCGGAATGAAAGAAGAATATCAAGGCCGGGATACTCAAAAAGTCCGTAATTTTGCCTTATATGGGGAAACCACCGGTGAAACCGATGAATTTGGCCTGCCTGTACGAATCGACTGGGTTTCCGAATATCGGGGAAAAGCGATGGTGGTCTTTGGACATACGCCGGTGGCTGAGGCGAAGTGGCTCAACAATACCATCGATATCGATACAGGCTGCGTTTTTGGGGGGAAACTGACGGCCTTAAGGTATCCTGAAAAGGAATTGGTGGATGTTCCTGCCTTTTATACTTACTATGAACCGGCGAGACCATTTTTATCCGAAGGGATTCAGGCGCCAACTTTTGCAACTGATCGGGAATGATTTCACAGGCATTGAAGGCGATGCCGAATCCATCGGAGATTGTTGCACGGACTGAAAAGGTATGACGATAAACCGGTTATGGTACAGCCAAATAAGCAAGATTTACAGAAAAAATATCTGCTTATTGTTGCATTGGTTGCATCAAAACTACAGTTAGCGGCTTTTTTTGTGCCTTTTATCGACTGGCAGATTGACAAACAATCAACTTTTGACTATGATTAAACTAAGAAATACCAAAGGAGGAACATGTATGAGGAAAAAGTTTGGTTTATTGGTAGGGGCTATGTTGATTTCTTTGTTTGTAGGCAGCGTAATGGTTGCCAATGCAAATGCTGTGATCTTAAGTGAAGATTTCAGCGCCAAAGATACGGAGACTTTCTTCAGTGCTGCTTACAAAGCGTTACCAACGGATGCTTCCAAACCGATGTATATGATCACCGGTGGTACCCCGGTTGTGGAGAATGGAGTTTTAACGTTGAGCAACGGCCGGTTCTCCATCGGAGCTCTGGACGTTACGCCGACCACTGCCGGTTCCACTCCGGGCGGAACCCTGGATTTGAGCAAACCGTATAAGATTTCCTTTAAAGTGCTCGATGTGAAAGGCAATCCTTCGAAGAAACTCCAAGTTTATGTGGACAACAATACGACCGGAATGGCCAATTCTCCGCATGGTGGCGCTTCCAGACTCTATAGCATGGAATTGAGCAGCATTAAAGCCGGAAGCACCGTCGAAATTCAAGGTTCGGTCGGTACTGCCAATTCCTTCATTCAATTGCGGGTAGAGTCCGAAGGTACTGTGGTCATTGACGATCTGGTAATTGAGTCCATCTAAAAAAAGGGAGGTCGTACAAGCCTCCTACGATATAAGTTTCATAATGACAAGACGGTTTTAGCCGATAGCTAAAACCGTTTTTCTGTGTCATGGTTGGTATTGTCTGTATTTAAGGGCTATTTTCCGGGGGATGGTCGGGAATTACCTGATGCGGGTGGTGATCATCCGCATTCGCTTCGGGTTTCAATACGCGAATCTCGCTTTCGGTTGTCTCAGGAATGGTCTGAAGTAAAAACTCGTTTACTTCGGGTGGATCAAGGTTGATTTTTCCGGCCATATTATCCTTGGGGTATGCTTCGGGACCGGACGGCGGGTATGGATGACGGTTACTCATGGTTTCCGTAAAACCTCCATAAACATTATCGGTGGTAGTGTGAGCAATAGACGGACAATTATTCCGGGTGAAACCGTGGAAAGCCATGATCCGCCGGGAGGTTAACCTATGTTGAATACAGATATCGTGCTTAAAGGGTTCTTTGCTTTTGGGATATTTGCTTATCTTCTTTATTTGGAGGAAAGTCCGGCGCGGCGTTGGGTCCATTGGGCGCTCATCGGACTGTTTGTTGCCAGCGTCAATGGTCTGCTTTGGCTTTTTTTCAAGATTGGGCTCATTGCCCTGTTCATCGGGAATGTGCTCACATTTATGCTCCTTCGGGGGATTTGGAGTTTCAGGATGAACGGTTGGGCCGAAGAGAACTGCGGCGTTTCGAGCAGAACCGGAGCGTCTTGGTCCGGGCGATTCTGAATAAAGAAGCGGTTCACCTCATACTGGATGACGGGACGGAGCATCGTTTTTATCCTCAAAAATTAATCCAATACGGCGTTTCCGTCCTAGGTACGGAAGACGGAGAAACCA
>JAKOSX010000113.1 GCA_029776595.1 Bacillota bacterium
GCCAACTCTTGAGAGATCCCGGGGACTTGCATCAATTCTTCCACGGAGGCCTCCCGGATCCGCTTCAGGGAACCAAAGCGTTTCATCAATGCCTGCTTTTTCTTGGGCCCAATCCCCGGGACGCCGTCCAGCCCTGAGGATAACGTCCGCTTCGTCCGCAACGATTTATGATACGTGACGGCAAAACGGTGGGCTTCATCCCGCACCCGCTGTAATAACATTAAGGCCTGGGATCGCCTGGATAGACGGATGGGCTCCTCCCGATGGGGCAGAAAAATCTCCTCTTCCTGCTTGGCCAGTCCGATGACATACAAATGCGTCAGACCCAATTCCTCCAACACTTCCATCACCGCAGACAGCTGCCCCTTTCCTCCATCTATCAACAGCAAATCCGGAAACTTGGCAAACTTCCCGTTCTCCGTGGCCACATGTTGCCGTTCTTCCAGCCCCTTGCGGAAACGCCGTCGGACCGCCTCCTGCATCATGGCGAAATCATTAGGTCCTTCGACGGTTCGGATTTTGAAGCGTCGGTAATCACTGCCTTTGGGCATACCGTCTTCGAAGACCACCATCGACGCCACCGCATCCGTCCCTTGAATATTGGAAATATCAAAGCCTTCAATCCGTTGGGGTATCCGGTTCATTTCCAAAACGTTCTGCAATTCCTCCAGGATTTCCGTGACGTAATTTTGCCGCTGTTTCTCTCGGTTGCGTTCCTGTTCCAGCAATATTCCTGCGTTTTCCCGGGCCATCTCCACCAATTGCAACTTGTCGCCTTTTTTCGGTATCCGCAGTTTAACCTTGCTTCCCCGCTGTCTGCCCAGCCATTCGGCGATGGATTCCCTGCCTTCCAGATCGACGGGGAGCAATATTTCTTTGGGGATAAAGGCGGACCCGTCGTAATAGCGGGTGATAAACTCTTCCAACACTTCGGATAGAGACGACTCTTCGCCTTCAGGCAATATAAAATACTCCCGTCCCACCAGTTTCCCTTCCCGAACCTGGAAAACCTGAACCACGGAACCGGCCCGATCCTGGGCAATACCGAAAACGTCCAGATCTTCGGGAGTTTCCGAGACTACCTTTTGTTTCTCCATAATGGCCTGGACATGGCGCAAACGATCCCGTAATACGGCCGCTTTTTCGTATTCCCGCTTTTCGGCCGCCTCTTCCATCTCCCGTTTCAACCGTTCAGCCAGTTCCCCCTGACGGCCTTCAAGAAACAGACAGACCTGGCGGATCATCTCCCGGTAAGTGACTGAACTCACCATCCCGGCACAGGGCGCCAAACACCGTTTGATGTGATAATTCAAACAGGGCCGGGGCACCCGCTCCCGATCCAGATCATAGCGGCAGTCCCGCAAAGGAAAAATCTGCCGTAATAGTTTTACGGTATCCCGAAGCGCCGTCACATTGGTATACGGACCGTAATATTTACTGCCGTCCTGCTTCAACGAACGGGTGATATATACCTGAGGGTAGGTCTCCTGCAGCGTTACTTTGACCCAAGGGTATTGTTTGTCGTCCCGAAGTCGGATATTGTATTTAGGTCGTTTCTCTTTGATCAGGTTACATTCGAGGACCAGGGCTTCCACTTCGCTGTCCGTGGTAATATACTCAACCCGATCCACCTGCTTCACCATGGATTGGATTCGCAAGCTCAAATTCCGCGAACTCTGAAAATACGAACGGACCCGGTTTTTCAATGAGACAGCTTTTCCGACGTAAAGCACATTCCCGTCCGCATCTTTCATCAGGTAAACACCGGGTTTATCCGGCAAAATTTTCAAATCTTCCGAAGTAACCATTGAACAAACTTCCTTATTTTTTTACAAATCTTCAAAATTTGAAGGTTTAATCGTATAAATCTCGAATGGTATAATTGTTTTTATTATAGCTTATCCTTCAAATTCCGGTCAAATAACGCCACCAAAGGAGCAACCATGAAACCTTGGATTATAATGCGAAAAGGAATTCGTCTCAACCGTTTGTTGGAAGAGCGGATGATCTTTGTGGTCGGATCAGGCATTATTTTAGGCGCCCTTTTGCATGACCAGATCATCGCCTTTAAGCCCTTCGTCCCCTATGCCTTCGCCTATATGACCCTCAGCATTGCTTTGGGATCCAGCTACCGCGATTTTATCAAAGCCTTTCGGCAGCCCGGGTTATATATGGTCATATTCTTCTGCCTGCATGTGTTTTTACCGACACTGGCCACGATCATTACAGGGATCTTCCTGCCCAACTACCCCGAATTGCGCGCCGGAGTTATCCTGGGTACGGCCATACCCATTGGCGTCGCCTCCACCATCTGGGTGAATATTTCCAAAGGAAACCCAGCCATCTCGCTGACAGCAGTCATTTTAAACACGGTACTGTCGCCCCTTATCGTCCCCCTGGTAATTCTGGTCACCGTCGGGACCAGCGTCCATTTTGATGTCAAAGACCTTATGCATGGATTGCTTCTGATGATCGTCATCCCCACCGTCATCGGAGTCACCCTCCACGACCTGACGGGAGGACAGATCAAGCGTAAAGTCAGTTTTTTCACAGGGCCCAGCACCAAGATCCTGTTAGCCATGGTCATCGCCACCAACATGGCTGCCGCCTGGAACTCCCTCCACCTGCTGCAGTCGGCCATCCCTTTGGTCATGGCCGTCACCTTCAGCATCAGTTGTTCCGGCTACCTGTTGGGCTATTTTACCGGAAAAATCATGCGGTTATCCACGGACCTGATTAATACGTTCATCTATACCGTCGGCATGCGGAATATTACCGCCGGGTTGGTGATGGCCTTGAACTACTTCCCGGAAATCACGGCGATTCCGGTGGTCTTCGCCATTATGTTTCAACAACCCCTGGCCGCCCTCAGTCTCCGGACATTGGTCATCAAAGATCCCCCGCCTTCCAAGGCCAAAAATCACAGTTAACCAAAAAGCAACCCACATTTTTACGGGTTGCCTTCTTATCATGGCTTGGCCGTTCATACCGGTGCCGTCTCTTTTTGGACCGCTTTCTTCTTCTGCCTTAATATGGGTTTCAAAAAAGCTCCCGTATAGGAATGGGGATTGGCCGCCACCTCTTCCGGCGTTCCGCAGGCCACCACCGTTCCGCCGCGATTGCCGCCTTCCGGGCCCAGGTCGATAATATAATCGGCCGTCTTGATCA
>JAKOSX010000114.1 GCA_029776595.1 Bacillota bacterium
GACAATTGTTGTTCCAAAACGGAGGCCAATAAATCTTTTATCGTCGTCTTACCGTTACTCCCGGTAATTCCCACGACCGGAACGGCAAACCGGCTCCGGTAATAGGCCGCAATATCCCCCAAAGCCGTTAACGTATCCTCCACCCGAATGACCGTAGCCCGGCCCTCCACGGGCCGTTCCTCATGGACCACGACGGCGGCGGCTCCTTTCCGGAGCGCATCACCGATAAAATCATGGCCGTCAAAACGTTCTCCTTTGATCGCCACAAACAGGGCCCCGGGAGGCACCTGCCGGGAGTCAATGGTAACCGCGTCGACGGTTAAATCGTCGGTTCCTGCCATTACCCGGCCTTGGACGGCGTTGACAATTTCCCTTAAGCTGATTTTATCCATGGAACCGTTCCTCCAAAGCCGCCTTGGCGATCTCCCGGTCGTCAAAATGAATGATCCGGTTCCCTTCGAAGATCTGATAGTCTTCATGTCCCTTCCCGGCGATCATCACAATATCTCCGGCTTCGGCCATATGGATGGCCTTCCGAATGGCCTCTTCCCGGTCGACGATCATGGTATAGGGCACCGGCGGTTGAACTTCTTTGATGCCGGCTTCGATATCTTTCATAATCTGATAAGGTTCTTCGTTCCGGGGATTATCCGACGTGACAATCGTATAGTCCGCCAGCCGTGCCGCAATTTTCCCCATAATCGGCCGTTTGGTCCGATCCCGGTTTCCTCCGCAGCCAAATACCACAATTAAGCGGCGCGGATTGAGGCCGCGGCCGGTCTGCAGGATATTTTCCAAACCGTCCGGCGTATGGGCATAGTCCACAATCACGCTGAAATCCGCTCCGTCCACTGTCACCTGCTGGAACCGGCCGGAAACGCCGCTAATCCTCTCCAATCCGACCTTGATAACATCCAGGGGAATCCCCATGGACAAAGCGGCCGTCAAAACGCCCAGACTGTTATAAACGTTGAAATATCCGGTGAGGCGGAGATTGAGGTCGACCGTGCCTTGAGGCGTTTTCGCGGTATACATCGCCCCATGAGGCGTTAACCGGATATCTTCCGCTTTGACGTCAGTATCGCGATGAATCCCGTAAGTTGCCACTTTTGCGGCAGTCCGGGAAAGGATATACCCGGCATGTTCATCATCCCCGTTGATGCTAGCCCATGACGTCGAAGACAGATCGGCAAAAAACTTGGTTTTAACCCGCAAATATTCTTCGAACGTCCCGTGATAATCCAGATGATCCTGGGTGATGTTGGTAAAAATCCCGCCACAGAACGCGATCCCTTCCACCCGGCCCTGGTGAATCGAATGGGAAGAGACCTCCATCACCACGTATTCCGCACCGGCGTTAACCATTTTGGCAAACAATTGTTGCAGTTCCAACGCACCGGGCGTCGTATTATGCACTGAACCGCCATCCAACGCAATTTCCTCGTCCCCCACCAGATTGATGATGGTCCCGATGAGCCCCACCCGACGACCGGCAGCCTCCAGAACGCTTTTCATCAAATATGTGGAGGTCGTTTTGCCGTTGGTGCCCACAATGCCAATAATCTTCAGCTTACGGTCGGGATAATCGTAAAATTTCCCAGCGATGGCTTTCATGGCATCCGAAGCATTGTCCACCTGTATCAGTGTGACCTCTTCCGGCAGATTGTCGGGAATATGCTCCACCACCGCCGCCACGCATCCGGCCGCTGCCGCATCATTCAGAAAACGGTGACCGTCCGTCTGTACGCCCCGGATGCAAAAAAATAAATCACCGGCCCGGACTTTCCGGGAGTCCTGGCTCAGTCCGGTTACCTCCCGTTCCGTGCTGCCGATGACGCGACGTGTCCCAACGGCTTCGATGAGTTCCGATAATCTCAAAAAATCCACCTTCTTTTTGAATAGACTTACCGCCTGCAAAAGGCATGAATGATGCCATCTCCATTTTTTCCATAAAAGAACATCTTTATCCTCAATTTGGCAAATACGTATTTCACAGGAGATGAGTCCTACCTAAACGTGACGGTGACGGTTCCGCCGAAGTCGATAAGCTTCCCGGGAGCCGGCGATTGGTTGGCCGCAACGCCCGAACCGCTCCCCTGCATCCTCAGGCCCAACTGTCCCAAAATCGTTTCACACTGTTCCGGCGTAAAGCCCTGTAAATCGGGGACCACCACCTTATCCGTCTTCTGATTGGCATATTTAGCTTCAGGATTGAGATACAAGAGCACTTTGGTGCCCCGCTGCACACTGGTACCGCCTTTGGGCACCTGTTCAAAAACCACGTTCCCTTCGCCGATAATCCGGTAATCCAGGCCCAGCCGCTTTAACTGCTTGGTGGCTTCAACCACCGACTGATTGAGCACCTGCGGCACAGTGACGGCCTCTTCCTCGATCTTGGCAGCCGTTTCCGGTTCCAGCTGAGGTCTAACCCCCAGATACCGTAAGGCATCCCGGAAAATGTTCCCCACCACCGGCGCTGAAATGACACCGCCGTATTTAATGGGCGAACCCGGTTCATCCAATATCACCATGGCCAACAGACGGGGATTATCCGCCGGGGCAAATCCCACAAAAGAGGCGATCAATTCGCTGTACCCGCGTTTCCCGGCCACTACTTTTTGGGCGGTCCCGGTTTTTCCGGCCACCCGAAAACCGGGTAAATAGGCCTTATTGCCGGAGCCGTTGGTGACGACGGACTCTAACATTTGACGCATCAACGCCGAAGTTTTGGCGGAAATAACCTGCCGAACCACCTGGCGTTTAAAACTCATTTTCACTTTGCCGTCTGCGCCCCGAATTTCTTTGATCAGCTGCGGCTTGAGCAAATAGCCACCGTTGGCAACGGCGGAAACCCCCATGGCCATCTGTAACGGAGTGACCGAAATCCCCTGGCCGAAACCAATATTGGCCAACTCCACGTTTTTCACCTGACTGAGAGGTTTCAACATACCCGGTGATTCCCCGGGGAAATCGACCCCGGTGGGGCTTCCGAAACCGAAGGCTTTGATATAGTCATAAAGCCGTTCTTTCGTCAGCCGCATCGCCAGCGTGGCAAATACCGGGTTACACGAGTTCTCCAGCGCTTCCACAAAATTTTGGCTGCCGTGTCCGCCTGCCTTCCAACACTTTATCCGCCGGTCGTCCACCACGATAAAACCCGGATCAAAGAAAGTCGACTCCGGCGACACTTTGCCCTCTTCCAAGGCGGCGGCCGCCGTAAACACCTTAAACGTGGAACCCGGTTCATACATATCGGAGACCAACGGATTGCGCCGATTGGCCGCCGGATAGTCATTGAATTTATTCGGATCGAACGTCGGGTAACTGGCCAATGCCAAAATTTCGCCGGTCTGGGGATTAACCACGATGGCCATGCCCCGTTTCGACTTGGTGTCATTCACTGCTTTCTCCAGTTCCCGTTCCACAATAAACTGAATATTCCGATCAATCGTTAAATAAACCGAATCGCCGGCCACCGGCGGCTGATACCGCCGTTCCCCCTGGGGGATGTGA
>JAKOSX010000115.1 GCA_029776595.1 Bacillota bacterium
AATCGGCCGACTGGCCCAATCCTTCAACAAAATGGCCGACGAACTGCGCAAAACGACCGTCTCCAAAACCTATATGAACAATATCTTTTCCAGCATGAACGATGCCCTGTTTGTCACCGATTTAAATTTAACCATCGAAACAGTGAACCGGGCTGCCTGCGAGCTCTTGCAATACCGTGAGGAAGAACTGTTGAACCGGCCGTTGCATCTCATTTTCGATCCTACTGCCTCATTCCCCTTGGAATCCGAAGGAAACCCGCTGTTAAACATGGAAACTTCCGTCCTAACCAAACAGGGCTTGAAAATTCCGGTCTTGCTCAACTGCTCTTTCATCAAAGAGTCTAACGGCAAAGTCAAATCGTTGGTAGTTACCGTCAAAGATATTACCGATCGGAAACAGGCGGAAGAAGCATTAATCGCCAAAACCCAAAAATTGGCCCAATCCAACGCCGCACTTCAGGAATTTGCCTATGTGGCTTCCCACGACCTCCAGGAACCCCTCAGGAAAATCAGCGCTTTTAATGAGCGGATCCTGGCCAGGTTGGGTTCGAATGCGGATGAACAAACCCGAGATTATTTAAACCGGGTCCAGAATGCCACCAAACGGATGCAAACTTTAATCAATGACCTTCTCAGTTATTCCCGGATCACCAGCCAGGTCCAATCTTTCCAAAACGTCGATCTTTCGCAAATCGCCACGGAAGTGTTGAGTGATCTGCAATTCCGGATCGAACAGTCCCGGGCCCGCGTTGAACTGGGGCCATTGCCGAAGATCGAAGCCGATCCGACCCAGATTCGTCAATTATTCCAAAACCTCATCGCCAACGCCTTTAAATATCACCGGGAGGGCGTGCCGCCCCATGTCAAAATCTCCGGGAAATTATCACGCACCAGACCGCCCTTTATCACTGGCAGGCCAACAACGAGTGCTGCGAATTAACCTTTGAAGACAACGGCATCGGAATCGATCCCCAATACCATCAACGCATTTTCGGCGTATTCCAACGATTGCACGGTCGTGATCAATATGAAGGTACCGGTGTGGGGCTGGCCATTTGTCAAAAGATCGTCGAACGGCATAACGGAAGCATCACTGTCGAAAGTACCGTCGGAGAAGGATCCAAATTTATCGTTACGCTTCCGGTTCATCAACCGAAGGATACCGATTCTCATCGCCACGCATAAGTCACCATCTCCTTTCCATAAATACCCGAGACAGGAGGAACCCCATGAACGAATCAGCCATTCGGATTTTAATCGTTGATGATGACTCCGACGATTTTGTATTGACCCGGGACATGCTGAACGAGATAAAAGTCGCCAAATACGAGCTGACATGGGCCAACACCTTTGAAACGGCCCTTCAATATGTAAATGACCGCTCATTTGACATTTTTATCTTTGACTATCAATTAGGCGCCCACAACGGCCTGGAACTTCTGGAAGAAGTCAAAAAAAACGGCAATAAAACGCCGGTCATCCTATTGACCGGCCAGGGTGATCGGGACATCGATCTGATCGCCATGAAAGCAGGCGCTTATGACTACCTCACCAAAGGTGAAGTCCATCCCTCCCTGTTGGAGCGCTCCATCCGTTATGCCCTGGAATGGCGCAAAATGGAAAGATCTGCTCTACCAAGAGAAAGAACGGGCTGAAGTCACCTTGGAATCCATCGGGGACTCCGTGATCACCATTGATATCCACGGCAACATCCGCCATCTCAATCGGACCGCCCAAAAACTCACCGGTTGGACCAACGAAGAAGCCTATGGCGTCCACTTTGAAAAAGTCGTCCACCTGGTTGAAGAGTCCACCCGGCAGACCTTGGATTCAATCATCGAAAACGTGGTCACACAAGATCAAATCATCAATCTCCCCTATCAAAGCATCATTATCAGCCGGGACGGAACCGAATATGCCGTCGAAGGGACCGCTTCCCCCATCCACAATCAAGAACAACACATCATGGGAGTGGTCATGACTCTCCACGATGTCACCGAAAACCGGGAACTGTCAAAAAAACTGTCTTACCAGGCCAGTCATGATCCCTTAACCGATCTGGCCAACCGTCTGCAATTTGACGAAGAATTACGGTATGCCATCGAAGATGCAAAAAAAACAGGCCATGAACATGTCCTGCTTTATATGGATTTGGATAAATTTAAATTGATCAACGATACTTGCGGCCATTCCGCCGGCGACCAATGTCTGAAAGAGATCGCCAACATTATGCGGCAAAACATCAGGCAGTCCGATTGTGTAGCCAGACTGGGCGGCGACGAATTCGGAATTATCCTGAAAAACTGCACCGTGGATACAGCCCGGGACATTGCTCAACGGATCAGCAAATCCATCCGCAATTACCGCTTCACTTGGGGAACCCGCCGGTTTGACTGCAGTATCAGCATTGGT
>JAKOSX010000116.1 GCA_029776595.1 Bacillota bacterium
CCGGCCTGGTAGGGAGTCTGCTGGTCGGGCTCTCCTTTGCCAAAGGGTTGGCTCTTTCCCGAGGGCTGCCTCTGGTGGGCGTAAACCATATTGAAGGCCATATCTATGCGAATTTACTGGAGCACCCGGAAATCCAGCCGCCTTTGCTGTGCCTGACCGTTTCCGGAGGGCATACAGATTTGCTTTATATTAAAGAATGGGGAGAGTATCGGATTTTAGGACGAACCTTGGATGATGCGGCCGGGGAAGCTTTTGACAAGGTAGCCCGCGTGTTGGGTTTGGGGTATCCCGGGGGCCCGATCATCGACCGGTTGGCCAGAGAAGGGGTGCCGGATATCGATTTTCCGCAGGTGAAAACCTTATCCGATCCGGAATCGTATCATTTTTCCTTCAGCGGGCTGAAGACAGCGGTAATCAACTGGATTCACCGGCAGAAGCAGGCCGGGAAAGAGGTGGACGTGCCCAGGGTCGCAGCCAGTTTTCAGGCGAATCTTGTAAACCAGTTGGTCCGTCAGTTGGAAAAAGCTGTCCGGGCGTATCCGGTTCGGGCTGTGTTGCTATCGGGCGGTGTAGCCTCCAATTCGCTGCTACGGGAGCGTTGTGGGGAGCTTACCCGTAGGGAGGGATTGCCGCTGTATTATCCGAGTCCGCGGCTTTGTACCGACAATGCTGCGATGATCGCTGCCGCTGGGTATTTTAACTATCGTTCCCGGGGGAAAAGCCCTCTCGGGATCACAGCTGACCCCAATTTAAAACTGTAGGCTGTGGATAACTTTGGCCCGTTTCGGCAAACCATTGAGATGAAAAGGACGGTTATATACAGGTTAATTTGTGGATAAATTGTGGAATTTGTGAAAAATTCAGAAATATTCGGTAAATAGGCATTCTTTCTTGTGGATAACTTGTGAATAATGTGGAAACTTGTTGGGAGCGTAAGATGAATTGGGCTGATTTTTCCCAAGCGGATTTGGAACGCTGGTGCCCGTCCCGGATTTTAGAGCGGGGACAAGCCTGTTATCACGAGGGACATTTGTTGAAAGCGTGCCGTTTTGAAAATGTGTTGGCCGGAAAATTTCAGGGTGGGAGCGGTATTTATGAAGCCGTGCTTCGCTTGGAGGAAGGCAAGGCTTTATGGGAGTGCAACTGTCCCTATCCTGATTTTTGTAAACATTTGGCTGCTTTGGCATATGCCTGGCTGAACAACCCGGCGATGTTTGAAGTGTTAGACGGCTTGTACCGGCAGGTTGTGGATGATACCGTCATGCGGGAACGGGTGATGCACGAACTGGTGGCCAAGGGCCCTTTTCGTTTTCTCGATGTTTGCCGGGGGCAATCCGAGCACGGTTTTGCATCCAACCGGGTTATTTTGAATATCGTCCGCAGCCTGTTTAAATACCCTCAGTTAAAAATGGGGGATGTGGAGAACCTTTGGGAACGCCTTCAGGGGCTTGTCCCATTGTTGGAGGGGGAGATAGCGAAGGGTGAACCCGGGGTCCTTACTCCGTTAAAAGAAGTGTGGGAGGCATTAGTGGCCGCCTATCGGGATTCATTGGACCCCGGACTCAAGGAGTTGCTTTTGCAACAATTGCAATTGCAGCGGGCGCTGCCCCGCTTTTTCCCGACAGAGCGGCTTCAACCGTTTCTCCAAAGGTTAATCTCCGGATATTTTGATACGTTCTTATGGGAATTGGGAGAAGCGATCCGCCCGGTATTACGGGAGTATCTTGAAGCCAATCCCCGATGGCTTGCTCCGGTTTTGGAGGCGTTGAACGGCCGAGAAGGTTATCTTCATTGGATTCGCGGTTATGAGCTGTCGGAGGCTGTCCCCGCTTTGCACGGCCAATTGCCGGTGATTGCCGAACGGTTACAGTTGTCGCGGGAAGGCCGGTTGTGGTTAATCGACCGTTGGGCGGCGGAACGCCCGGCGGAAGCCTATCGTTTAGCCAAGAGGAGCCTGGCGGAGTGCAGAGGGAAAGAACGATGGCCGTTTCGGGACCGTCTCATCGAGATGCACCGGTTACGGTTGGAACTGAAACAGGCTGCGGCACTGAGCTATGTCCAATTGACGGAATCCCTCGATTTTGAAGAATATGTACGGTTAAAGCATTTGCTGCAAGATTATCCCGAGGATTTTCAGGGCTATTTGCGGCGGTTGGCCTGTGAACTCCGGCAACGGAAAGCGTGGCTTTTGCTTGGACGAATCATGATGGATGCCGGACGGTACCGGGATTTTATGGGTTTTCTCCCGGAAGTCCTGGCGGATAAAGATGCTCTGTTCGGGATGGTTGATGTGTTGGCTGACTGGAAGGAACCGGCAATTCTCGGATATCCCATCTATCCGGCTGTCCTGTTGGCGGCTGTGGACGGGAGTCCGCGGCGCCAAGCGAACCCAATATTACGGGCCATAGCCGCCTATAAAAAACTTTGCCTCCGTAATGGCAACAGAGACTTATGGGAAGCCTTCGTCTCTGAGGCAAAAAGCCGCTTGGACGGGAGGATCCTTGGACGTTGGGGGGCGTTGTTGGAATGATGTCAAGGAAGATGTCGGAGGAGAACAAAGATCGTCTGGAACTGGGTGGTTCGGCCATCGTGTTCGAGGTCCGGGGCGACGTAGGAGAACGGGTTCAGCGCCTTCGGGAAAAATTTGATCCGGTATTGGCCAATGAGATTCCGGTGGAGATTACGGTGGCCGGTTCGTCGGGCGTGGGCCCCATCGCCTTCGGCCAAGACGGAGAAACCGTTTTAAATGAATTGGGCCGCATTGCTCGGCGGTTGAAGCCTTTTGAGGCCTGGCTGGGGCGGGTTATCCGTTTTCCCGGCACCGATATTTTTGTCTTTGAGGTATTGCCCCGGGAACCTTTCGAACTGTTCTACCGCTGGCTTTCGGATTCATCCATCGTCTTTGAGCCCATCGTCAATCCGTTTTTCCCCCATTGTTCGCTGCATATTTGGGGCCCGGTCGGTCCGGAACTGGCGGCTGAGATGTTGCGGCAAAGAATCAAGGGTTCCTTTCGGGTGGACTCGTTTGCGGTCTACCAGCGGATAGGCGAAAAAACGGTCGGACTGGCGGAGCGCTTTCCGTTAACGGGGCCATGAAAATGTCGGTTAGGGCAATAATCGGATTGACGTAAAGGATAAGTCGTTATATAATTTAATTTAAATCAAATATTAATATTTCTTGCGGATGAAAAGGAAGAACCGTTAACGGCTGAAAAAGAGAGGAGGGCATTGGCTGAAAGCTCTCCAGTACGTGACGGATGGATGTTGGATGGCATCCAACATCAGACCACCTTGGACGCTCCGGCGAAGGCGGTTAAGCCGCATAAGTCGGCGTGTGGCAGCGATAATGCCGATCCGAGCGGGCATTCCGCAATGAATGCCAACAAGGGTGGAACCGCGGTAGATACCGCCCCTTTTTGAAGGGGCGGTTTTTTTAGTTATATGGATTGGAGGAAGAACGATGAAAGTAACATTTCCGGATCAAAGTGTCCGAGAATATCCGGACGGGAGTACGGCCTTGCAAATCGCCGAATCTATCAGCCCGCGTCTGGCCAAAGAGGCCGTTGCTGCTAAAGTGAACGGTGAGTTAAAGGATGTGACTGCTCCATTATCCGGTGAGGTTGCCTTGGAATTGATTAAGCCGGAAAATCCGGAAGCCTTGGAGATACTCCGGCATACAGCCTCACATATAATGGCCCAGGCGGTGTTACGGTTGTTTCCCGGGGCTAAATTGGCCATTGGGCCGGCCATCGATACGGGGTTTTACTATGATTTCGATTTGCCGGAAAGTCTGAAACCGGAGGACTTGGAGAAGATCGAAGCAGAGATGGCTAAGATCGTCAAAGAAGATTTGGCGGTTAAACGGTTTTATATGAGCAAACAGGAAGCCTTGGAGTACTACCGGCAGAAAGGTGAAAAATACAAAGTAGAATTGGTGGAGGGCTTGGAGGACGGTTCCATCTCCTTCTATCAGCAGGGAGAGTTTGTCGATCTGTGCCGTGGTCCTCATTTGCCGAGCACCGGTCGGCTCAAAGCATTTAAGCTGATGTCTGTTGCAGGGGCGTATTGGCGGGGGGATTCCAATCGGGAGATGCTGCAACGGATTTACGGGACGGCCTTCTTCAGCAAGAAAGAGCTGGACGAATATTTGCAGCGCCTGGAAGAAGCAAAAAAACGGGATCATCGGAAATTGGGAAAAGAATTGGATTTATTCGATATTTTGGATGAGGGGCCCGGTTTTCCGTTCTTCATGCCGAAAGGAATGGTCCTTCGCAATATTCTCGAGGATTTTTGGCGGCAGGAACATAGAAAACGGGGGTATCAGGAGATTAAAACGCCGATTATCCTCAACGAGGACTTGTGGCACCGGTCGGGGCATTGGGACCACTATCAGGAAAATATGTATTTTGTCAAAATCGACGAGGGTAATTTCGCCATCAAACCCATGAACTGCCCTGGCGGGATGTTGGTCTATAAACGCAGGCTCCATTCTTATCGGGATCTGCCGCAACGGATGGCGGAATTGGGTTTGGTTCACCGCCATGAACTGTCCGGCGCTTTACACGGCCTGATGCGGGTCCGTTGCTTCACCCAGGATGATGCCCACATTTTTATGACACCGGACCAGATCAAAGATGAAGTCTTGGGAGTCATCAGCCTGATTGACGACTTCTACAAGGTATTCGGCTTCAAATACCATGTGGAGCTTTCTACCCGGCCGGAAAATTCCATGGGTACCGATGAACAGTGGGAAAATGCCACCGAAGCATTGCGGAATGCCTTGGAAAGCAGGGGGATGGCCTATAAAGTCAACGAAGGCGACGGGGCCTTTTATGGGCCGAAAATCGACTTCCATCTGGAAGATTCCATCGGGCGGACCTGGCAATGCGGTACCATTCAATTGGATTTCCAAATGCCGGAGCGCTTCGATCTGACCTATATCGGCCCGGACGGCGAAAAACATCGGCCGGTCATGATTCACCGGGTGGTTTTCGGCAGCATCGAACGGTTTATCGCTATCCTGACGGAGCATTATGCCGGGGCCTTCCCCGTGTGGCTGGCGCCGGTCCAGGTGAAGTTACTGCCCATCAGCGAAGATCAACTTCCTTATGTCCAGGAGGTTCAAAAGCGGCTGGAAGAAGCCGGCCTCCGGGTGGAAGTGGATGCTCGGAATGAGAAGATCGGTTATCGGATTCGGGAGGCACAACTCCAAAAAATCCCCTATATGCTGGTGGTTGGGGAGAAAGAAGTCCAGACAAAAGCCGTGGCGGTCCGCTCCCGGAAAGAAGGAGACTTGGGCGTGCAAAGTATGGATACGTTTATCCAAAAGATATTGGACGAAGTGAAAAATTATCAGTAATGGACGGATGAAGGCTGCTCTTACGGGCAGCCTTAAATTTTAAAAAAGAAATATTTTTCCCTCTAGGTAAAAAAAGGAGACATGACGAAATAATAATTAGGGAATAGCCAATCTTTAGATCAGCCGAAGAAATGATGATGTGGAGGGATGAAGGTGATTGTACAAGAACGGATGTCCCGTAATCCGGTAACGATTACGGAAACCACGCCGATTTTGGAAGCCGGGGAGTTAATGCGGAAGCACAATTTCGCCCGTCTGCCCGTGGTCCGGGATGGCAAAGTGGTGGGAATTATCACTCGGGAAGACCTCCTGAAGGTCAGTCCGTCGGCGGCGACAACCTTAAGCGTTTGGGAGCTGAATTATGTCTTATCCAAACTGTTGGTGAAAGAAGCCATGACGAGAGAGGTTGTCACGATTGAGCCCGAAGCCACCTTGGAGGAAGCGGCTCTATTGATGCGTACTAAGGGCATCGGGGCTTTGCCTGTGGTGAAAGACGGGAAATTGGTCGGGATTATTACGGAATCCGACATTTTTGACGCATTTATCGATCTGATGGGTTTGAAAGAAACCGGAACCCGCTTAACCTTGGACTTGGAGAACCGGATCGGCGTCGTTGCCGAAGTGACCGAGATCCTTAAGGAACAAGGAATCAATATCATCTCCATGGCTCTATTCAACCGGGAAAACAAAAGCGGCGAACTGGTATTGCGGCTGGATCGGAAAGATTGCGGAGATTTGGTGGATTTATTGAACAGAAAAGGATATAAAGTGGTTCATGTAGCCACGTGGGCATGAATAATTTGCGTTAAGTTCTAACCGGGACCGGACCAATCATAAAAATTAGGAGTATCCAATACTTAGCCATTCATGCAGGGGGTTTGGCGGATGTCGGATTCGGCACGGGCGAGTATGGTTCTGATTGGTCTGGTGTTGATTTTCCTCTTTTTGTTTAGCACGCCTTCCGGCGGTGCGGTTTTCCCCGAAAACCGGACGGAATGGCTGGAACGGTTCCGGATTGTGCCGAAAGAAACTCGTCGGCCCAAGTTGGTGACTGTTCCTGAACTATCCTTGCCGGTGGCGAAGGAAAAGCCGGAAACTCCGCTGCCGTCGGCCCCTGTAGTGAGAGGGGTGTACCTGACGTCCTGGAAGGCAGGAAATGCCCGTTTTGTCGACGAGTTGCTCCAATTCGTTGAAACAGCCGGGATCAATGCCGTTGTCGTCGACGTAAAGGATGATAGCGGCCGCGTCAGTTTTGTCAGCGAAGCCGGAGGCGAGGCGTCTTTGGCCAAGTTTGACCCCCGGGAGCTGTTGGAACGTTTCAGGGCGAAGGGGATTTATCCTATCGCCCGAATTGTGGTATTTAAAGACCCTTTTTTGGCCAAGTACAGTCCGGAACTGGCGGTGAGGCACTCCCGGGGCGGACTGTGGCAAGACCGGAAGGGTCTTTATTGGGTCGATCCGTATAATACCAGGGTTTGGGATTATAACATCGCCATTGCCAAGGAAGCGGCCAAGCTGGGGTTTGCCGAGATTCAATTTGATTATGTGCGGTTTACCAGTGACGGCCCGGTTTCCGAATGCCGCTATCCTTCCCAGGACGGGCGGACCAAGACGGAAGTGATCTGCGGTTTTTTACGGCAGGCAGGACGGGAACTCCGGCCTTTGGGAGTGAAGATTTCGGCCGATGTGTTCGGTTTAACCTGCTCGGTCCGGGACGACCTGGGGATCGGGCAACAATTGGAAAAGATAGCCGCGGAGGTGGACGTCATCTGCCCGATGGTCTATCCTTCCCATTTTTATGCCGGTCAGTATCGGATTGCCGATCCGGACCGGGCCCCGTATCAAACGGTTCGTCGCAGTTTGGAGGATGCCAAACGGCGTTTGGAAGCCTCCAACTTTTCAACCGTTATCCGCCCCTGGCTTCAGGATTTTTCATTAAGAAGCAGGTATGGGAGGGGGGAGATTCAAGCACAAATCCGTGCAGTCCGAGATGCGGGATTGGATCAATGGATTTTTTGGAATCCTTCCAATGACTACCGGATCGATAAGTATCATGACGGGTAAGAAGGACGGAACCGGACAGTCTGTTTTTTTGGTTTTTAGAAAAAATTGTTTGTATTTTTGTGAATAGTCTGATATAATAATTCAGTCCGTATAAATTACGGCCTCTTTTTCCTCAAACGGCGAACCCGATTGAGGAATTAGCAGCATTTATGCAGGGAGGGAAACTCATGAAAACGTATTTAGCCAAACCTGGTGAGGTTCAGCGTAAATGGTATGTCATTGATGCTGAAGGCAAAGTATTGGGCCGTTTGGCCTCACAGGTCGCCGCCATTTTACGTGGCAAGCACAAACCCGAATTTACGCCGAATGTCGATTGTGGTGATCATGTTATCATCATCAACGCCGACAAAGTCCTTTTGACCGGCAAGAAAGATGAAAACAAGATTCATTACAGACATTCATTGTATCCTGGCGGGTTGAAAGAGATCAAGTACAGCCACTTGTTGAAGACCAAACCGGAGTATGCGATCTCCAGAACCATTTGGGGCATGCTTCCTCATAATCGCTTAGGTCGCAAAATGATTACCAAATTAAGAGTTTATCGGGGCAGCGAACATCCGCATGCGGCACAGCGTCCTGAAAAACTTGAGATTGAGGCCTAAGAAAGGAGGAAATAGAAAATGCCGAGAGCTAAAAAGACAACGAAGTCAGTCTATTATGGAACCGGCCGCAGAAAATGTTCTGTAGCTAAGGTGAGATTGGTTGCCGGTCAAGGCAATATATTGGTGAACGGGAAACCGGTTGCTGATTATTTCGGCCGTAAAGTCTTGGAACTGACGGTGAGACAGCCGTTGGCCCTGATTAACGGCGAAGATAAATACGATGTTTTGGCCAGCGTTCATGGTGGTGGCAAATCCGGACAGGCCGGTGCCATCCGGCATGGAATCGCACGGGCATTACTTAAGGTGGACGAAGAGTTCCGCTCTCCGTTGAAGAAGGCCGGATATCTCACCCGGGATCCGCGTATGAAAGAACGGCGTAAATATGGTTTGAAGAAAGCGCGTAAAGCTCCGCAATTCTCAAAACGTTAATTATCGAAACACGGCCGATGGCCGTGTTTTTTATATATTTAAGGCCAATGGGGGGAGAGGTTTGGAACGGATGCTCATGGTTGCCGGCGGGCCGTTGTCAACCGACCATTTATACCAAGAGATTAAGGATTATCCGGGACGGATCATGGCTGTGGATTCCGGGGCGGTCCCGTTGTTGAGGATGGGGGTCAAACCGGATGTTTTATTGGGGGATTTTGATTCTTTGCCTGCGGCGGATCTGGAAAAGTTGATGCGGGACGGGGTCCGGTTCATCCGATTTCCGTCTGAGAAAGACCAAACGGATCTGGAATTGGCCTTGGAATGGGCAGCAGGCCAGGGGATCCGCGAGGTCCGGGTTTGGGGCGCTTTGGGAGGCCGCCTTGATCATACTTTAGCCAACGTGGGGCTCTTGTTGAAAGGCGCCCGGCTGGGGCTTACGGTATGGCTGGTGGATCCCTGCCATGAAGTTCGGGTATTTGAAAAGTATTTGCGTCTGAAGGCCAGGCCCGGCTGGGCAGTATCGTTAATTCCGTTGTTTACGGCGACAGGGGTCTTAACCCGAGGATTAAAATATCCGTTAAACCGGGAAACCTTACATTTCAGCGAAGGCCGGGGAATTCATAATTGTTTTGCCGCCGATGAAGCGGAGATATCGGTGGAAGAAGGGATGGTGCTGCTGGTTCATTTTGCGGAAATGTTGGATCAAACTGCGGATGATGTCCGCTAAACCATTCTTTTTTGTCATGTAAAAAAAGGGACTCCCATTTGACTGAAATCGGATAAACTGTATATAATAATAGGGAATTCGTAATGAAGCTTTAGTTTTGATGAAATTTCAGGTTTTTCGGAAAAGTCTTTGGGGGTGGATGAATGGCGCAGGCCAAACGAGTTATGGTGAGTATGCCTGACAGTCTCCTCCAAGAGGTGGATCGGTTTGTCCGCCGGGAAACGGGAAACCGCAGTGCGTTCGTTCGTGAAGCCGTTTTATTGTTAATGGATCAACGAATGAGAAAAGAACGCCTTGAACGCTGCCGTATCGGGTACGAGAGAACCGGAAAATTGAATTTGGAATTGGCTGAAGACGGATTTGACGGGGATTCCTCCGATTTTGAAATCTATGAAGAATATTTGATGGAGAGGGAATAAGAGTGTGATCCGTCGGGGTGATATTTACTACGCCAATTTAAATCCGGTTGTCGGCTCCGAACAAGGCGGTCAAAGACCGGTACTGGTCATTCAAAATGATATTGGAAACACCTATAGTCCAACCACTATCGTTGCAGCCATCACTTCAAAAATTAAACGCGCCAAACTACCCACTCATATTGAGATCAGCGCTGCCCGTTACCGATTGGAGAAAGATTCGGTAATCCTCTTGGAACAATTGCGGACCATCGACAAACAACGGTTAAAAGAGAAGATCGATCATTTGGACGATGAAATTATGGCAAAGATTAATGAAGCCATCGAAATCAGCGTGGGTTTGAAAGACCTCCATTGAACCGGGCCTGTGAAAAAGCGAATAGGCCCGGTTTTTTTGGCCGGTCCAGCGCGATGCCTTGACCGTATTCCGGTTGATATGATAATCTTGAAACAAACGGCATAAGGGTTGGAGCGAATGAAGGAATTGTACATAGCGACAGACATGGAAATGATCCGTTTGGGAGAACGCCTGGGAAATAAGCTGAGAACGGGAGATCTCCTTTTTTTATTTGGCGATTTGGGCGCCGGAAAAACTACGTTAACTAAAGGGATTGCAGCAGGCCTGGGCGTGGAGGAGCCGGTGACCAGTCCGACTTTTCAATTGAAAAAAACGTATTATGGAGAGAATATTGTCCTCAACCATTTGGATTTATATCGGCTGGAGAGCCCCATGGAACTGGAGATTCTGGAGCCTGACGCATTGCTGGACGAAGGCGTCACGGTGGTGGAATGGGGAAAACTTTTAAAAGACAGGCTCCAAACGGACTGTCTGGAGATTAGAATAACTCTGGAGACGGAGACCGGCGGCAGAAAAGTGACGATGATACCATTCGGGGACCGTTATTGCCGGTTACTGGAGGAATTGAAATTATGCTGATTTTGGGGATTGATACGGCAACGCCGTGGGGAACCGTGGCGCTCTGCCGGGATGAAGACGTCCTGTTTGAAGTCTCCCTTCGCAAATTGAAAGGCGGCGGAGAGTATCTCTTGGCTTTGCTAGAGCAATTGATGGAGACATCCGGTGTCAGTTTTAAGGAGATCGACCTGATCGCGGCCGGTACCGGCCCCGGATCGTATACCGGTATCCGGGTAGGTCTTGCGGTCGTATCCGGTCTGGCGGAAGGATTGCAGGTGCCGGTGTGTCCTTTGAGTACTCTGGAGATCATCGCTGAAAACTGCCGGAAAGCCTCCCGGTGGATCGTTCCTGTCATCGATGCCCGTCGGGCGGAAGTGTATACCGCATTGTATGAAGCGACGCCCGAAGGTTTACGAGAAGTCCGGCCTCCGGCTGCCCGCCCGGTGGAGGAATGGGCCCGGTCGTTGTCGGAAATTCCGGAACTCATGGTATGCGGGGATGGAAGTAAGGAATATATTGACATCTGGAACGGGTATAATAATGTCACGATCGCCCCGGCGTATTGGGATCGGCCGCTGGGAAGCATGGCGGCACAGTGTGCCCGGCGGGCTTGGAAATCCGGTTCCGAACCGGGATATGTTCTGAAACCATCCTATCTGAAACGCGTTGAAGCCGAAATCCGATTGGAGGAAGCAAAGGATGGTAGACGTCCGAATCTTGCCGATGACACTGGAGGACGTGGAGTCGGTCGTTGAAATTGAGGAGAGTTCGTTCCCGGTCCCATGGTCCAAAAACTCTTTTATCTATGAATTGCTCGAAAATGAGCGAGCTGTTTATTTGGTGGCCAAGGATGTCATGGAACGGGTTTTGGGCTATGTGGGCCTGTGGGTGGTCTTTGAGGAAGGACATATCACCAATCTGGCCGTGCATCCTTTATATCGCCGACAGGGTGTGGCCCGGGCATTGTTGGAAGGCCTGATCGAAGCGGTTCGCCCTCTGGGTATCCAACATCTGACCTTAGAAGTCCGGGCTTCTAACCGGCCGGCTCAGCAACTTTATGAAAAAATGGGGTTTGTGCAGGTGGGGATTCGCCGCAAATATTACCTGGACAACAATGAAGATGCATTTATCATGTGGAAGGGCCCCATTTGATCTTCGGGGCTGAACGAGTGACCGCGCAGCCGCTTAAAACGTTAAAATTTTTTTAAAAAATTTTTGCAATGTAGCAGGAATTGGACGGGCGGTTGTGCAATTATATATACAACAAAGTTTTCATTACTGACATAAATGATAAGGGGTGGCGAGATGATTGAATCCTCAACTGCAAAAAAAACCATGACCATGGTGGAACAAGACTTGCTCAAAATGGGGAATCTGGTCGAAGAGACAATGCGGAATGCCATTAAAGCCCTGCGTGAACAGAATGTCGATTTGGCCAGATTGGTGATTGAAAAAGATGATTTAATCGATAATCTCCAAATTGTCATTGAGGAAGAAATCGAACAGATGGTATCGAAAACCCCTCAGGTCGGGTTTGACTTGCGGCGCGATTTTACAACGATTAAGATCGTCAATGACCTGGAGCGGATTGGCGATTATGCAACCAACATCGCTCAAGTGGTTCTGGAATTGAAGAACGATAAATACATAAAACCGTTGGTCCATATTCCGAAGTTGGCCGTGCTTGCCATGAATATGGTCTCAACGGTTTTAAAAGCTTTTGTAGAGAGAAATGCGGACCTTGCCGAAGCGGTTTGCCGGAAAGATGAAGAAGTCGACAATATTTACGAAGAGATTCAGGAGGAATTGATCGGGATTTTGGCGGAAGATCTTTCCCCCCAAGTGGCGTTCCAAGCATCGCGGTTTTTGCTCATCGCCGAATGGTTGGAACGGACCGCCGATCATGCCACTAATATCGGTGAAGAGACCATTTACATCGTTACCGGAAAACGGGTTAAGTATTAAGATGAAAGAGAAGGATTATATCATCCAAAGAAGCCGCAAGGCTTCTTTTTTTGTCCGATTAAAGCAGGTATATTCGTTGCCGGGGAGTCATACACATTAGCAGTATGTAAAGTATTGAGGGAGTTGGATGGAGAGTGCCTGTGGCGATGAAATCCATGTTGCTGAAAATCGCAGTCGTGGGTATATTGATTGGCATGCCGGTGATGGTCAAGGCCAATCATGAACGGGCGGCGGTCTACTGCCGGGACGGAGAGCGTTTCGTCATCGAGAATGCTTTGGAAACCTCTCAGGCCGGCGCAGCGGAATCCAGCGATTTAATCGTCATTGAAGTAAACCGTTTCCGGCTCACGTTATACCGTAACGGCGAAGTCTTTAAACGGTATCCGGTGGCGGTAGGTGCTCCGGAGACGCCCAGCCCGGTGGGAGAATGGAAAGTGATACATAAAGGGGGCAAGTGGGGCGGTGGGTTTGGGGACCGTTGGATCGGCCTTAATGTGCCGTGGGGGATTTACGGGATCCATGGTACCAACAAACCCGGTTCCATCGGGTCCCAAAGCAGCCATGGTTGCATCCGGATGTATAACCGGCAGGTAAAAGAGCTCTACAGCCTGATCAGACTGGGTACTCCGGTCCATATTATCGGACCTTTGCCCAAGGTGTCGCTGCGAAAAGAATACCGGCGTAAATATACAGGTAAAGACGTAGTACGAATCCAATTTGCCATGCGGGAGGCAGGGTTTGATCAGGGACCGGCGGACGGCCGCTTCGGCCCGGCGATGGAAGAGGCCGTCAAGCGGCTGGAAACGTATTACGGTTTACCTGTTGACGGCATTCTTGGCCTGGATGAACAGTATATTTTAGGGCTGCGTTGAAACGGGGTGAGGCGATGATTGTCGTTTACCGACGGACAGGGGTTATTCTTTTATTGATCGCCATGTTCGCTATCGGGTTTTTGGGCGCCTTTGTTTATCAACGGTCCAGGGTAAAAATCGGGGAACACTATATCCGGATCAATCCTACGGCGAAAATCAATCCGGAAAAGCAATACCGGTTGCGGTTGTGGGATTACCGGCTCCCGTTGGATTCCGGGGATGGCTATACCCGTTATCTACGGAAAGCGGTCCGTGATTTTCAGCAAAAGTTTCCCAATATCCGAGTGGAAATTAAGTTCTTGGATTTATTAAACGGTGAAAAGGAGCTGAGGCAGGCGCTTGTCCGAAATGAAGCTCCGGATGTTTATGCTTCCTTCTATTCCGTCCCTGATTTTTATTACTTGCGGCAGATTCCGGTGGGCCCGTTTTTGACCAAAGAAGAGAAGGAGCGGTTTCATCAACGGGCGGCGGCGTTATATTCCGTTGACGGAGTCCTTTGTTCTTTTCCACGCTGGACTTCGGTGAATGTTTGGGTAGGTAATCGAAAATGGTTGGAAAACGCCGACTTGAATATTGAAAAATTGCAACGCTACGGTTGGGATTGGAACGACCTGCAAAAACTGGGGACACGGCTGCCGAAAGGCGTTTACGCGCTGGCCGGATATCCGATAAATGATGGCTTCCTCCAGACGCTTCGGGAGTCGGGAAAACGGACGCCCGAGGTAAAAGCCTTATTGGAGTTGGTGGCCGGTATGGCGAAAGGGGGTAAAATTCCGGCGAAACTGGAGCATCAGCCGATTGCCGGGTTTTTGGAAGGAAAAGTGGCCTGTTTGGCGGGGATTCGACCCTTAACTTATCGAAAGATAATGCAAAACATGGCTGGCGGTCAATATGGCGTCCAGCCGGTGGTTTTGCCTGTTCCCAGGCTGCCCGGATTTGAGGAAATCCAGGTGGTGGACGGCGGGGCGATCCATGTCTACCGCAACAAATATACCCGGGGAGATGATCATGTTGCGGCAGCCATGGCTTTAGGATATTTTTTAAGCACTTATCAGGATATGACACCCTGGAATGCCTTGGGCGTATTGCCCGGAAGGCGGGATGAAACGGTAGTCGTCGATGAGCTTCAGATGGTCATCGATGCGGCGTTAAGCCGTTCCCGTCTGCTGAAACGTCAGGAGAACGAAGGGTTTGAGCTTATAAAGGATTTGTTTGAAGGAAAAGCCTCGACGGAAACGGTTATCGAAGGAATGAACTTATAATCCGCGAAGATTATTTCTGAATTTTTAGCCAGCGTATGGGCTGGTTTTTTTATTAATTCCGTTTTACGGTGAACTAAAGGATAAAAACGGAAGGAAAAGAACGGTAATTTGTCGAAATGAATATGACCATAAAAAAGGATGGAGGTTGCCATGGAGGCTGAAAAAATTTTAATTGCCGAAGCGGATCCCAGGACGGCGGAGTTAGCATCGATCAAATTGTCCAATGCCGGATATGTGATGCTCACGGCTTCCAACGGCAAACTGGCCCTTGAAAAAGCCGAAGCCAATCTTCCCAGTTTGTTCCTGGTGGGACTGGGCCTTCCGGACGTGGACGGATTGGAAGTATGTTATCACTTAAAAAACAACCCGCGGTTTGGAGGGGTTCCGGTTATTCTGATTGCCGATGCCCAGTTTGATCGGTCAACGCTTGAGGCCGGCCGCATTCAGGTGGATGATGTACTGACCAAGCCGTTTGCTCCAAAAGTGCTTCTGGCTAAAGTCAATAAGCATTTAACGAATTATCGGTTATTAAAATATATCAATCCATTGACGCTGCTTCCCGGAAAAGTCCATTTGAAAAATAAGATTAACACCCTTATCGATTACAGTGAACATTTTGAAGTTGTTTTTGTGGATTTAAAAGATTTTGGGGTTTATAATAAGATCTATGGATATGAAGCAGGTGATCGCGTCATCCTTTATATGGTGGATATCCTCAAAAAGATGATCGCCGAAAGCGGCGTTCCGGGATTGGAACTTTACCACTTGGGCGGCGATGATTTTGCCATCTTATCAAGGGAAATCATTCCGGAAATCTTTTATCAGGAGGTTATCGAACTCTTCCGTCTCGGGATCGGGACGTATTATACTGATGAAGATCGGCTTCGCGGCGGCATTGTTTATACCAACCGTCGGGGATTGCTGGAGCAAAGCCCCTTGATGACCATCGATCTCGCCGTGGTCGGCAATTTCAAACGCCATTTCGGAGATTGGCTGGAAGTGGAAGCCGTCGGCGAAGAATTGCTGAAGTATGCCAAAACCCTTCCCGGCTGTCATTGGGTGAAAGACCGGAGGGCAGGATAGTGTAATTTTTATAAATTTCGGGAAACCTAGAATCAGGAGAGAATATATGCCCGATTTTCCGACGACATTAACTGCGATTAAAGCGATTCTTGCCAAATATAAATTGGCCCCTTTAAAAAGTTTGGGGCAAAACTTTTTATTTGACCATAATACGCTGGAGAAAATAGTGAATGCCGGATCGGTAACTGATGAGGATCTGGTATTGGAGATCGGGCCGGGGCTGGGCGCATTGACATGGCGTTTGGCGGAGAAAGCCCGGCACGTGGTAGCGGTTGAATATGATCGGGGTTTATATGGGATTTTGCAGGATTTATTCGTGGATGTACCGAATGTGACTTTATTGAATGCCGATTTTTTGCAAGTGGATCCGGCCCGTTTGCTTCAACCGTGGGAAGAAAGGGTTTTGCAGTTTAAAGTCATTGCCAATCTTCCCTATTATATAACCACGCCGCTCATTTTTAAACTGGTGGAGTCCGGCGTTCCCTGGACTACCATGGTTTTTTTGGTCCAAAAGGAAGTGGCGGATCGGATATGTGCGGGTCCCGGCGGCAAAGAATACGGGACCCTCTCTGTGATGCTGAACTATTATGGGAAGGCCGAACAAATCGGGAATGTGTCCAAAAATGTTTTTTATCCGGCGCCGCAGGTAAATTCGGCCATCGTTCGGATTACTCCCGATTGGCAACGGTTCGATCCGGAAGTTTATGCTTGTTTGCAACGGGTGGTGCAGGCTGCTTTCGGCCAACGTCGGAAAACATTGTTAAATGCTTTCGGAGTGTTGGCGGAGGATTTCGGAGGAAAAGAATCTTTGGCTGATTTCCTGGAATCGGTCGGCATTGATCCGAAACGGCGCGGTGAAACATTGACGGTTACTGAATTTTTGACGGTAGCCGAAGGTTTACGTTCGAGAAAGCAAAGGGATACACGATGATATTTATCAGTCCGACCAAAGGCAAGATGACGCTTGAACAAGTGAGTCGTGATTTAGCCGGGTTTGTCCAAGCAAACCCGGAATCCAGTTTCAAATTGATTGTCGGCACTGATTCTCAGATAAGGGAAGAAGTATGCTATGTTACGGCCATTATTATCCTGCGCGAGGGTAAGGGTGGCCGTTTCTATTATGCCAAAGAGTATGAAGGGATAAAGCCCAGTTTGAAAGAACGCATTTTCTATGAGGCTTCGAAAAGCCTTCAAATTGCCGCCGAACTCACTCGCTATCTGGCCGTTACTGAAGTTGCCAGTTTGGATGTGGAGATCCATTTGGATGTTGGCGTGCACGGCAAAACCAAGGATATTATCCGGGAAGTGGTGGGGATGGTCACCGGAAGTGGTTTCGATGCTAAAATTAAGCCGATGGCGTACGGTGCCTCAAAAGTTGCAGATAAATATACCAAATAGATAATATATATTGACAAGACCAGCTATTCTCGAGTATAATATTTGGCTTGACATTTTTGGACAAGAATGCTATAATTTTATTCATTGAGAGAAGAAAGAAGGTGAGGCTGTGAGAGAGGTCGGAGCTTTGGAAAGAATCCGTGAGGATTTGGATTTGTTTGTGGGAAAACCCATTAAAATAAAAGCCAACCGAGGCCGGAAAAAGGTTTTCGAGGTTGAAGGGATCCTGGAACAAACATATCCGAAAGTTTTTGTTGTTTCTTTCAAGGAACGGCAGATTGAACGGAGAATATCATACAGCTATGCCGATTTACTAACTCAA
>JAKOSX010000117.1 GCA_029776595.1 Bacillota bacterium
ACAGTTTAACTGCCGGTTTGTGTCCGGCGGGAAACGGCTGTTATGAGCATAATCAAGAATTGAAAAGCTTCCATGGATCTTTATGAAATAATTGTTTTGTAATATAATATTCTCCATATTCGGCGAATAGCCATATCAGCTGTAATGTGGGGAGAACGATGCAATACCAAAAGATTAAAGCCAATATTTTTCTATTGTTGACCGCAGCCATTTGGGGATTTGCTTTTGTGGCGCAACGGGTCGGCGCACAGTATCTCGGAACATTTACCTTTAACGGAATTCGTTTTGCGTTGGGAAGTTTGTCACTGCTTCCCTTAATCTTTTTGTTCAATCTGAAGAATCCGGCCCAATGCGGCCGAAGGATCCCGGAGAATAACCCCTGGGTGCCAGGGATCATTGCCGGGCTCATTTTGTTTACGGCCGCTACCTTACAGCAGATGGGGGTGGAGGAGACCGGCGCCGGAAAGGCGGCTTTCATCACCGGGCTTTATATCGTCCTGGTTCCGGTGGCCGGACTCTTCTTGAACCAGAAGGTTTCCGGTTTTACCTGGTCCGGAGTGGTGATTACCGCCGTGGGATTGTATTTGCTGAGCGTCACAGAACGGTTTACCGTGGCCCGAGGGGACTTGTTGTTACTAATCGGCGCTTTGTTTTGGACCGTCCACATTTTGGTGATCGATGTATATGCCCGGACAGTGGACGGCTTGAAACTTTCGGCCATTCAATTTATGACCTGCGCCGTGTTGAGCTTGGGGTTTGCGGTGGGTTTGGAACCCATGGCTCACCTCCTTAAAGGAGTGAAGGCGGCGGCCGTGCCGATTTTATACGGGGGAATAGGTTCGGTGGGCATTGCCTATACGTTACAGGTATTTGGCCAGAAATATGCGAAACCGTCTCATGCAGCGATTATTTTGAGTTTAGAGTCGGTTTTTGCCAGTTTCGGCGGATGGCTGATATTGGGAGAGAATATGGGGCTCAGGGGTTACCTGGGGTGCGCGTTGATGTTTACCGGGATGTTGCTGGCCCAGATCCAATATTCCAATGAAAAAGAAAAAATTTAATCGGATGGCAGGAATTTCTTTGGGCATAGCGAAATACAATTTTAAATCTAATTTACATGTTTGTAACAACGAAATAGGCCATTGCCGGGCATGTGCAGTAAGCGGGATGAAAAACGAACCATCAGGATAATCTTGAACGGCAAACGGATGATAAGAGTATCACGAGAGAACCGGTGTGGAATTATCCAGCTAAAATGCTTTTTTAATAATAAAGAAAAAATTTTTATATTATGGCAGGAATTTGCTATAGCATATTGAAATTTTATATTAGATTTTAAATCTAATTTACATTGTCGTAACAATGAAACCTGATGGAAAGGAAAGAATGTTGGTTATGGATGTCTTGCATTATCAGACGCAAACTCTGGTTGAAGTTGCATATAAAGCTTTGAAAAAAGATATCACCGAGCGGGTGCTGGTTCCCGGACAAAAGATTATCATTCGGGAAGTCAGCGAACGGTACGGGATTAGTGAAACCCCGATTAAGCAAGCTTTAAACCGGTTAATTGCCGAAGGGTTGGTTGAAAACATTCCCCGGAGGGGGATGAGGGTCCGGATGATGCATTTGGACGAGATGACGGAACTGATGGATATTCGCTTTATGATTGAAACCTACTACATAAAGCAGGTTTTGGACAATTTTACCAAAGACAATCAGATCCGGGAGAAATTCAGGAGAAATTTGGAAGAACACCGACGAATCATCGAGAATGTTGCAAATGTCGAGGACTTTTTGAAACAGTATTATCTTGACCAGGAATTTCACCAAATGTTCGTTAAATGCTCCGGCAACAAACGAATTATACAGATTTATAACAGTCTGGGGACTCACGGATACGCTTATTATATCTACGGCAAGCCGGACAAGAAAGGATTGATCGAGGGCGTTAAAGAACATGAGGACATTTATTGGGCGTTGGTCAAGGGGGATGAAGCGGAAGTCCGACGACGGATGGAGATTCATATCATCAACGCTAAAAACAAAGTGTATCAAATGTTGAAAGATGCAGAAAAGGATTTTTTGGTCGAAAGTTCTCTCTAAGTTATTAAAGCGAGGTGTAGTTGATGGATTTGAAAGTGGATTTGCAAGGCAAAGTGGCTGTGGTGACGGGCGGTGCCGGAGTTTTATGTTCCAGTATGGCTAAAGCGTTGGCGGAAAACGGTGCCCGGGTGGCGGTATTGGATCTATCCGGAGAAGGTGCCGCGAAAGTGGCCGACGAGATTAATGCCTCCGGCGGGACAGCCGTCGGGCTTAAAGTGGATGTATTGAATAAAGCGTCGCTTGAAGAAGCCAAAGATACCATTGTGGCGCAATTTGGCACGGTCGACATTTTGATCAACGGTGCCGGCGGTAACAGTCCCCGTGCTACCACCGGGCCGGATCAGTCGTTTTTTGATTTGACTCCGGAAGGGATTCAACAGGTGTTCAACTTAAACTTTATGGGGACGGTTCTTCCGACGCAGGTTTTTGGAAAAATCATGGTCGAACGTAACAAGGGCGTTATCATCAATATTTCTTCCATGGCCGCGTATACGCCGTTGACCCGGACTATCGCTTACAGTGCTGCGAAAGCGGCAATTTCCAATTTCACTCAGTGGATGGCTGTCCATTTCAATCAGGAATATTCTAAAGAAATTCGGGTCAATGCCATTGCACCGGGCTTTTTATTAACGGAACAGAATCGGTATTTATTGACGGATGCCGCCACCGGCCTTCCGACTGAGCGGGGGAAAAATATCTTAAATTCCACTCCGATGGGAAGATACGGTGCACCGGAAGAATTGTTAGGCGCTGTTCTGTTCCTGTGTTCCGATGCGGCATCGTTTGTGAACGGAGCCGTCATTCCGGTTGACGGCGCTTTTTCCGCGTTTTCCGGGGTTTAAACCGTTAATGGTATCCGAAAGAAACGGATTTCGTTCGGAGGCAGAAGTATCAGCAACCGAGAGAGGAGTCTCGCCATCCATGTTAATTCTTGTACTGGAAGCATCAACGGCATCGGCCAAAGCCATGCTTTACCATAGTGAGAAAGGGATTATTTCCGTTCTGAACCGCAATTATTCTCCGGAATCCGGCGATATTGCTACATATGATGCGGATCGGATTATGGATGAAACCCTGTGGACCGGGAAAGAGCTTTTGGCCGAACACCATGTTACCCATGTTGATCTGGTAGCGACCTGCAGTATTTGGGGACATAGCCTGTTGATGCTGGATCGGGATAAAAAACCGGTCTCCCGTTTGAAAACATGGGCTGATACGTCTGCGGCGGTGACTACTGAGAAATATCGACAGGATGTGCAACTCTTCAACGATTTATATCAACGGACCGGATGCCCGATTCATACCACTTATACGTTGTGGAAATATGTTCATGAAAAAGAGCATGGCGCGGTCGACCGGGTTTCCTATATTTCAACCATGCCGGATTATTTGTTCTACCGATTGACCGGCGATTTTTCGGTTGCCAAGAGCACTATTTCCGCCGGCGGATTTTTAAATACCCACACATTAGACTGGGATGAGGAAGCGCTTCGGGTTGCCGGGATTACCCCGGACATGCTTCCCAAATTGGTAGAGTCCGAATATTTAACCCCCTTATCATCGGAAGCTGCGGGAATTTTGGGAATTCGAAGCGGGACTCCGGTCTTGGTTACCGGAGCGGACGGTTGTATGAATCAGGTGGCATCAGGGGCGTTCGGACGGAACATTATGACGCTTTCGGTGGGGACCAGTGCAGCGATGCGCATTTCAACGCACAAGCCGGTATTGGCCGAATATCCTTCCACCTGGTGTTATGTGGGCGTCGAAGGGATGTGGATCGCCGGGAGTGCTACCGCCGGGGCGGGCAATTGTGTGGATTGGATGGGTAAAAAAATATTGGGATACAATTCTTCGTTGACTTTGGCCGATTTGGACGATGGGGCCAGACAGACGTTGGAAAAAGGAGATGCTCCCATATTTCTGCCGTTTATCGCCGGGGAACGCTGCCCGGGATGGGACGATACGAGACGGGCTGCGATGTTTGAGATGAAAATCGACCATGATATATTTGACCTGTATTTTGCGGTCCTTGAGGGAGTGCTGTTTAATCTGAAACAATGTTACGATATTACGATTCCCATTGTG
>JAKOSX010000118.1 GCA_029776595.1 Bacillota bacterium
CCGACGAGCTGACCCTTGGTTCTCGGATCATGGCGGTAGCCGATATTTTTACCGCACTATTGGAAGACCGTCCTTATCGCAAAGGTGTGTCGGAAGATAAAGCTTTGCAAATCATTCAAAAGCAAGCTAAAGATGGATTGCTTGACCCGGACGTCGTTGCCGTGCTTAAAGCCAATCTCAATTTAATCCATCGTTCCCAAAGTGAAGCCCAAAAAGAAGCCGCCCTGGAATATCAAAAATTCCGCACATTCAAGAGAGAACAATAATTACGCAAATACGCCTAACAGTTATTATTCAGGCCGCCATACGGCGGCCTTTTCTTTGTCCGTCAGTCCAACAGTTCGTTTTAAACTGTCTATTTTTAAGTTAAGCGGTTTCAATCCGGGCGGCGTCTTGAAGGCCAAGCCTTTCAACGGCCCACTCCCGCATCTTGTATTTCAAAATCTTCCCAGCGGCATTCATCGGAAATTCGGTGACAAATTCAACATAACGCGGTGTTTTATGCTTAGCCATGTTGGCCCGGACATAATCCTTCAGTTCCTCGGCGGTCATCGTCATTCCGTCTTTCAAAATCACACAAGCCATAATCTCTTCGCCGTACTGTTTGTCTGGCACTCCGATCACTTGGACGTCCTTTACTTTGGGATGAGTATAGATAAAATCCTCGATTTCCTTGGGATAAATATTCTCGCCGCCGCGAATGATCATATCCTTGATTCGTCCGGTGATTTTGAAGTAGCCGTTCTCATCGCAGCGGGCCATATCTCCCGTATGCAACCAGCCGTTTTCATCAATTACCGCCGCCGTCGCCTCGGGCATTTTGTAATAGCCCTTCATGATGTTGTAACCCCGGGCCACGAATTCACCATCGGTATTGGGCGGTAAATCTTTCCCGGTCACGGGATCGACGATTTTACATTCCACACCCGGCAAAGCCCGGCCTACGGTATTGACCCGCAATTCCACCGAATCGTCCACCCGGCTTTGAGTACATCCGGGGGAGGCTTCAGTCTGTCCATAGACGATGGTAATCTCCTTCATGTTCATTTTCTCGACCACATCCTGCATTACTTTTATCGGGCAAGGACTTCCCGCCATAATGCCGGTCCGCATGTGGGAAAAGTCCGTCTTCGGGAAATCTTCATGTTCCAGCATGGCGATGAACATGGTCGGAACCCCGTGAAAACAGGTGATCTTCTCCTGATTGATACAAGCCAATGACTGTTTGGGCGAAAAATACGGTATCGGAGACATGGTCACGCCGTGGGTCATGGCGGCGGTCATCGCCAGCACCATTCCGAAGCAATGGAACATCGGCACATGGATCATCATCCGGTCGGCGGTGGAAAGGTCCATGCAGTCCCCGATACACTTACCGTTATTAACCACATTATAATGGGTGAGCATTACTCCCTTAGGAAAGCCGGTAGTTCCGGAGGTATATTGAATGTTGCAAACATCATGCTTATTGATGGCTGCCGCCCGGCGATACACTTCTTCAACCGGAACCTTCTCCGCGAGAGCCATGGCTTCATCCCAGGTCAAACAACCCTTCTGTTTCGAATCTATGGTGATAACATTGCGCAAGAAAGGCAGTCTCTTGATGCGCAGCGGTTTTCCAGCCTCGGAAGTTTCCAATTCGGGACAAAGTTCCTTGATGATGCCCACATAGTCGGAGTCCTTATAACCGTCGATCATAACCAGTGTATGAGTGTCCGACTGGCGGAGCAGATACTCGGCCTCATAGATTTTATAAGCGGTATTTACCGTAACCAAAACAGCGCCGATCTTGGTCGTCGCCCAAA